>DAITOW010000329.1:0-3131 GCA_036833965.1 Oleiphilaceae bacterium | reverse complement strand
TCTTTTGTCAGGGCGCCGATCGAAATGTAGTCCACACCGGTTTCAGCGATCGGGATGATGGTTTCGCTTGTTACATTTCCCGATGCCTCCAGCTTTGCTTTGCCGGCCGAGAGCTCTACGCCTGATTTCATGTCCTCATGGGAGAAATTGTCCAGCATGATGATGTCGGCTCCAGCGTCCAGTGCGAGTTTGAGTTCTTCCAGAGATTCGACTTCGACTTCGACAGGCTTTCCGGGTGCGAGCGTTTTAGCTTGATCGACAGCGTTTTGGATCGAACCGCAGGAGATAATGTGGTTTTCCTTAATAAGGTAAGCGTCGTAAAGACCAATGCGATGATTGTGGCAGCCGCCGACAGATACGGCGTGCTTCTGGGCGATCCGGAGGCCGGGAATGGTCTTGCGGGTATCCAGAAGCTTTACATTTGTATGTTTGACGATGTCAGAATATTTGTGCGCAACAGTCGCGGTGCCGGAGAGTGTCTGAATAAAATTCAATGCGCATCGTTCTGCTGTCAGGATGCTGCGGGCGCTGCCTTGCAAGCTTAAAAAGCACTCGTTGGCGTTCACCCGATCACCTTCGTTCTTGTGCCACTGGACCTCAAGGTCCTGGTCGACTTGTCTGAAGACTTCGTTGGCCCATTCAACTCCGCAAAGTGTCATGTCTTCACGTGTGATGACGTTGGCCTGTGCTTGTTGCGATTCCGGAATTAAACGGGCAGTGATGTCGCCGGTGCCGATATCTTCTGTTAACGCATATTCCACATTGTCTTTTATGGATTGCCTGAGAGTTGCATGGTCGATCATTGTGCTGCCCGAAGTAACTAGGAATCCGGCGCATTATAAGGGCTTTGTTGAATAATTCTATGCATGCTTGTGCTTTGAATGTTTAGAAGACCGTTGAAGCCGGTAAACCTCCGTCATTCGTCTAAAAATTCATGCCGCTGACGTGCCTAATTTGACAACTGTGGCTCAGTTATCAGTAAACCGTCTAAAAGGCGCAGGATTCACTGGTAAATGAGTGTTTACAGGAGTACCGTGAGGTATACAGCTGTAATTACAAAAAATAACACGAAAGCTAATTCATTCCATTACTGTGCACAGCCTCTGTCCCCCCGGCGCCGCACAAAGAGAGTTTAAAATGAAACGTTCTGGTCAGGGTTCACGTTCTGTACGGGAGTTGTTTAAGCCATCTCGACTCGCAGTTAAAGTCAGAGAAGCCATATTCGGGTCGGTTAAAGGTGTTGGTGCGCAGAAGCAATTGCGACCCTCGAAAAAGCCTTTTTCTTTAGAGGCTATTGAGCCTCGTTTGCTGCTTTCGGCAGATCCTATTCACACACTTGGCAATGCTAACGATGTTGTTTCAATCACTCAGCAAGCAGATTTGGCGGATGATGGTGGGGTCGTACTTAACCTGACTATAAACGGGAATCTCCATACCTATGGTACCTCCGCTGTTGGCGTTAACTCCTTAACCTTGAATACATTAGGTGGCAATGACAGGGTCACCATAGATTCCAGCGTGACGGCGGATGTCTCGATAAATGCCGGGGACGGGCAAGACACGATTATAGGGCCTAATGGGGAGACGGACTGGCGGATTACAGGTTCAAATGCTGGTTCTTTCGGTGAGGGCAATTCGTTTACGGGCGTTGAAGTACTTCAAGGTGGAGCGGGAGATGATAGCTTCAAGTTCGAATCAGGCGGTTCGCTTTCAGGGGGAATTGTAGGTGGTGGTGGCAGCAACACCCTGTTTGGGTCTGATAATGCGAACACATGGTCGATTACCAGTGCTGATGCAGGCAGCCTCAATGGCAGTGTATTTAGTGGTATTTCCAATTTGGCCGGTGGCAACGAGGCAGACAGTTTTGTTTTCGGAGCAAATGGTTCAATTAGTGGTGTGATTGACGGGGGCGATGATGATGCCCAGCTTGCTACTCCGGTTGCCGATACGCTGGATTTTTCGGCTGCTACAAGCGCCATTCAAGTAGATTTGGGCGCATTAGGGGTCACTGGTAAAGTTGGCAGCTTTAGTCGCATCGATCATCTCGCCGGCAGTGCTCACTCCGACACTATTTTAGGTTCTGATAACCCACTGGTCATGTGGAGCATCAGCGGCGCGAATGCGGGGAATGTGGATGGTCTCGGCTTCAGCTCGTTTGAAAACTTGACCGGCGCCAGTAATACAACGAGCGATGCGTTTACGTTTGAGCTTGGAGGCAGTCTCAGTGGTTTGCTTCAGGGCGGTGCGAGTACTTCCGATAGTATTCAGGTCGCTGATGGCTTGGGTGGCTATACCATTTTCAGCCCGGGTGCAGGTGTGGATCAGTCGGGCACGGTAACCATCAATGGGGTTACTATCCAATATGCTGGTATCGACGAGCAAGATCTATTCAGTGTTGATGGATCTGAAATCACTGTTCGGGGCACTATTTTCAGCGATTCGATCATCATAGAAGATACCGGAACGGTTGATGACGGCAAGATGCAGGTCCGTTTTCTCGGGAAGACTTTCTCTGACGGAAATAGCACAACTGATGGAATAGAATTCGTAGTCCCTGCTGACGCTTTGACGGTGGAGGCCGGAGCTGGTAACGATTCGATTGAAGTTAAATCTCTGGATTCGACCTTTGCCGCGGATTTACTTCTCTATGGAAGTTCGCTCAATCAATTTGGTGTTCCAGTTGACGGTATTTACAACGATACAGTGACGTTTAGCGGCGATGTTTTGACCAATGGTGGGGCTGTTGACGTTTGGTCTGCAACGATTAACGTTCGCGATAATGTCTCTATCGATGCGGGCGATAACTACATCAACTTCCGATCGCGTGTTATTGGCGTGGCAGAAGCAGAAAATTTACTTCCCGCTTTCGGAACTGACCGAAACGTAACGATAGATATTGGTCAGAATGCCCAGTTGATCGCAGATGGCGGTATCTATCTTATTGCCCAGGCCGAAGATAAGAGTTTGGCTTACGCGCTTGGTGCAAGCCAAGAGGTAGATAACTTTGTCATTCAGCCGTTGGTGGATAAAGTTCAGGGTTTGACCGCGTTGCCTGTGAAGGTTCTGGTTAAAAACTCCTCTGCCAATATTACCCTTCATGAAAATGTAAAAGTACTATCAAGCAGCACCGT
>DAITOW010000328.1:0-3131 GCA_036833965.1 Oleiphilaceae bacterium | reverse complement strand
TCGATCCTTAAGTTCAATAACGGAAGTGTTGACCTGACCGCCGCTCCCGCTATCTTTTACGAACCATTTGAAATGCACAAAGGTCTTGAGCCAAACGGCGGCATTTACAAAGAACCCTTCCTCTACATCACAATGCAAGTTGTCGCTCGCTGGGAAAAGTTCCCCGAGGGTTTCGCCCAAAAAGCACGCGATCAAGCGATGAAGGAATACCAGCGCTTCGTAAAATGGCTAGTGGATCCCGAAGCGACCATTCCCGAAAAATACTGGATAGATATTCCTGACAACCTCTACGACTACTGGGTTGAAGACTTCCGTCAAAGCCGGATTGAGCTGGGTGAAATGGGAATCTACGATTCCCGCACGCTGAAATTGATGCGCAAGGTTCGCTGCAAGCTTGAACCAGCAAGCGCTGAATGTTCAGCTGCTCGAAAAGAGTAAAATGACAAAAGGCGGAATGAAACATCTTCATCCCGCCTTGTTTTCAAGTCAACGACTCGAATCTCTCAACCTAAAGACAAAATCAACCATTCATCACAGGCATTGTGTCCACTGTCACCCAAAGGCTTGGACAAAGCTTTAAAACCTTGTTTTTGGTAAAGAGAAAGCGCCTCGCGCATACTCGACAAAGACTCAAGATACATATATTGATAACCATACCGGCGCGCTTCCTCTTGCAGCTGCTCAATCAGAGCCCGGCCCCAACCTTTTCCCCGCGCTTCCGGAAATAAATACATCTTCTGCAACTCACAACATGCCTCATACTCCGGACAAACAAATGGCCCGAAACCTCCGGCGCCAACGATCTTTCCCTCATCCTCAAGCACTTTGTAACAACGGTCATCCCTGGCATAGGCTTGAGTCATATGATCTAACTCGGGATCTTGCCAGGCAAATCCCGGACGGTTTGCACCATATTCAGTCAGAACACTGCGAATAAGCTGTGCAACGCTTTTGTCATCCCGTTTTTCAACATTTCTAATTTGCATTTTCACCCGCCAAGTCGTGTGCTATTTTGGTGATATGAGATTTGATATTGAACATCTTCCAACGACGCTTTATCTGGCCGATCAAGTCCGGGAACTTGATCGCATCGCGATCCATGAATATGGCATAGCCGGATTTGAGTTAATGAGCAAAGCCGCACGTTTTGCCTTCCATGCCATGATTCGGCATTGGCCAAAAACAGAAAATATTATTGTGCTTTGTGGTGCCGGAAACAATGCCGGGGATGGCTATGTCCTTGCAAGTATCGCTAAAAAGAAAGGCCTTGGAATTCGATGCATTGCGTTCAGCGACACGGCAAAACTATCCGGAGATGCTCAAACCGCCTTTCAGGAGTGCCTACGCACTGAAACCGAAATAACGCCATATGATGTACTTGGCCCGATCGGATTTTCCGAAATGCTGCATTCGCTCCCAAAAGATAGCGTGCTTGTTGACGCCTTGTTTGGTACCGGACTCTGTCGAGCCGTTGAGGGAGACTACCTCAACGCCATTCAACAGATAAACGAACGCAAAGCCTGCGCCTGCGTGGCGAAATGCCCGTCTTTCAACATACTGGCTATCGACATTCCATCCGGACTGGATGCCAACACCGGTCAAGTTCTCGGCGAGTGCCTGAAGGCTGATCTGACGGCAACCTTTATCGGCAACAAATTGGGATTGATGACCGGCAAAGGTCCACATTACTGCGGAACAATCGTCTTCGATGACCTTGGCGTACCAGACAACGTGTTTAGCGAGCTTAGCGCTGAGGCTTCATGCCCGCATTTGGAAGAACTGATTCACATGCTTGGCCCGCGCGCTTCAGACAGCCACAAAGGCAAGCAAGGCAGAGCCCAGCTGATTGGCGGCAATCATGGTTTTACCGGCGCGATACTCATCGCATCGCAGGCTTGTGCCCGACTTGGGGCAGGGCTTACCTCAGTTATCACGCAGGCTGAACACTGCAACAGCGTCGTACTGCATCAACCAGAAGTCATGGCACATCACTCTGCTGCAGCAAGCTCGAAAGAGCTATTTAAGCTAAGCGACGTCATCGGCATTGGCCCTGGACTGGGCCAGGATCTTTGGGCTTATCAGCTTCTGGAGCAAAGCCTTAAACAAGGCTGTTACAAGGTGCTTGATGCGGATGCTCTCAATCTATTAGCCCAACATAAAGACCTTCAAAAGTTGCTTGATGATCGAGTCATACTGACACCCCACCCCGGTGAAGCGGCGCGCCTACTTGAAACAAGCACTGCAGAAATTGAAAAGGACCGGCTGCATAGCATTAAGCAACTGCAGGAAAAATTCTCATGTCACATTGTGTTGAAAGGTTCCGGCACACTTATCGCGCATCCGGAAGAAGCAGCAAAACAAAACATCGCCCTTTGCCGCTATGGCAACCCCGGCATGGCTAGTGGTGGCATGGGAGATTCTCTCACAGGAATGCTTTGCGCAATCATCGCCCAGGGACTTAGCGCAGAAAAACAAATGCCCCTTGCCAGCGCAATTGAACTTGCTGTTTGCCTTCATAGCGCTGCCGCAGACATGGAAGCAGAGCAAAAAGGCGAACGAGGACTTCTAGCCAGTGATATTTCTGAAACTGCACGGCGACTGTTAAATCACTTGTAGACCATCAACGAAAGCGACGACAACTGAATACCGGCTCTTTAGAAAAAATAAAGCCGGCTTCGAAGAGCTTAACACTGTTTTTTAAGCGAGCTGATTCATCTTCGGTCGCTTTTGACCGAGCTTTTGACCGGGCCTCCGACATATTCGGCTACCAATTAGGGGGCGTGAAGGACTGCAAAATTCTCTTCATCTGAGAGCTCTTGTACATATCCTGAAGAGCATTCCTCATGGCAGATAGAACCTTTTCATCCAGTTTTTCATGGCAGCCAATCGCCCGAAGAGATGTAAAAAAATTCAATCTGGAGCGCGAGATCCTGATGCCTTCCTGCTTTGAAAGGTAGTAGGCAGAGAGCACGTCACTAGCCCACAGATCAATTCGGCCGGCCTTCATCTTATGAAGATTGGCATCGTTTTTTGTCGCCAGATCGACCCGGTAGGAAAAGCTGTCTAGATATTCACCTATACTGCTCCCCAAAAAACTGCCAATACGGTAAGGCCTTGCATCTTCGAGGGTC
>DAITOW010000327.1:0-3162 GCA_036833965.1 Oleiphilaceae bacterium | reverse complement strand
GAAGCTTGTTCATTTTGGCGTTAGTGAAAGAACGCTTCGACACATATTCAAAAGCTTCAGGAGCACGTTCAGCAAAAGCAGCCGTTGTCACAGATTGAACAGCCGAAGGTGGCCACATGGTTGGCTTGGGATCCGCACACTCAGCCTGCGAAATACAAGAGTTATAGTGTTCTTCATCTACGCCGGAGCCGAAATCAACTTTCACCATCTCATATTTACCCAGGACAGCTGTCGGCGCCCAGTAGTAACCAAACCAGGCTTCTTCACGCTCGTACGCTTTTGCGATCGCAGCTGCCAAAGCGGCACCTGAACCTGGATCTACCAACTTGAAGCCTGCTTCTTCCAGATCAAGAGCATTGAAAAGATTGGATACGGTGATCGCACAGTTCCAGCCAGCGGGACAGCCCATAATGGCAGAGGCCTCAGGGTCTTCCGGATGTTTGAACATAGCGGCGTTCGCCTTCACACCTTCGATCGTTGCCAGGCTCGGTTCCTTGTCAACAAGATACTGAGGAACCCAAAGACCCTCTTCACCACCATCAGACAGCGAATTGCCGGCGTACTTCAAACGCCCTTCAGCAACACCCTTGTCCAGAGGTTCACGCAAACCGTTACTCCACAACTCAGGAGCAAGATCCGGCTCACCCTTTTCGATCATGGAAGTGCCTGTTGGCATCGTGTCACCTGCGACAAGCTGCGTCTCACAGCCATAGCCATGCTTCAGAATATAATTGTCGACATGCGCCATAAGCGCAGCAGAGTTCCAGTTCATCTCTGCAATCGTTACTGAACCGCAGGCACTGGCTGCCTGTTGCGCTTCAGTTTCCGTTGATGCTGTTTTTTCAGTGGAGTCACCACAGCCTGTCATCAAAGCGAACGCTGACAAAGCAGCAACTAGAGGTTTCTTCATTGTGGGCTTCCTTTGTTTGAACACATTATTCTGCTTTATAGTTCCAGTTTAGAAGTTTGAAATAGTGATTCAAGCTGATATTTTGACATCTAAACAATTTCTGTAAGTTCACCCTAACATAGGCAGCCCGCGATTCCAAAAGCTATAATGATTTCAAGCGACTGATAAAAAACATATTTATGGAACAATCTGCCAAGCCTTTTAGGCGCATCTTTACGAGAATTCTGCAAGAAAGTATGCGTGCAGTTGTTTTTCTTATCTCTTGTTTGCTTGCCGGCATGAGCTGGGCCAACCAAAACATTACCCCTAAACACGAAAGACTTATTGTCTCCAATATCGACGAGATCTTTGAGATAGACTCTGCACTCTATGTCTTTGAAGACAAAAGCGGAGAGCTTGGCGTTAACGACTTGCTCGATTTAAACCCGCTAAAGTGGACCAAGGTAAAAAGCTCCACTCCGAGTTACGGCTTCAACCCTTTGCCGCACTGGTTTTCAATTACAATCGAAAACACCTTACCCACGCGACAAGATTTCTACCTGGAAATCGATTATGCCGCGCTCGACAACATTGAGTTTTTCAACATTCAGTCTGACGGAACACGAAAGTCCTATATCGCTGGCGATCGCTACCCTTATTACGAACGCCCGATTCACTACCCCAGCTTTATCTTTCCTTTTTCCATCGACGCACAACAAAATACCCGTTTGCTCTTCAAAGTTGAAAGTGAGGGCCCAACGGTTGTGCCAACGCGAGTCTGGTTTGAAAACACCTTCAGAGCAGAAAAGCAAAGCAACTTTTTGGCTTATGGCGCGTTTATCGGCGCGCTGCTCGTCATGTCCCTGTACAACGTTGGACTATTCGTTGCTATACGAGAGAAAAGTTACCTGTACTTCTCTCTGTTCTCACTCTGTTTCGCCGGACTAAGTCTCTCGATTGAAGGGGTTGCGTATCAAATACTTTGGCAAGACTACCCCTTGTTTCAGCGGCGCTCCATACTGACCTTCGGAGCGCTCACCAGCCTGTTTCTGATTTTGTTTACCCGCTATTTTTTGCCCATCAATGAAGGTAGCAGAATCAAAATCATCCTCCAGATTTTTACTGTTGTCGGCCTGTTGAACCTGCTCGGTACAATTACCCTGCCCTACACCGCATCTGCGATCTTGCAGGCGATAGTGTCGCTTTTGGTAATCGTCGGCACGGTCTCGATATCGGCTCTGCTATCCAAACGCTCCCAAACACTGGCACGCCTGTTTCTCGCTTCGTGGATACTGTTCTTTCTGAGCATGACGACCAACCTGCTGACCGCGTTTGGGCTGGCACCTTATAGGGCATTCAATGAATACGGCTCGATGATTGGCGCCGTCATTGGCCTGATCTTACTGTCGCTCGCACTGGGCAACCGTATCAACGCTGAAAAGCGCGATAAGGACAAAGCCCGCAAAGAAGCCATTCAAAACCTGCACCGCTTCAAAGCGCTCTATGAAAACTCTTTGGAAGGGATATTTCTGCTCGATCAGAATTGGCTGATTGTTGAAGCAAACCCAAGATTTCGGGAACTCGTTCCGGGCGACCCGATTGGCCAGATGTTGCCACTAACAGCCCTGCTTTCGTCATCGACAAAAGCCCGCGAGATTCAGCAAAAAATCGCTGAAGAACATGAATTACGTAATATCGAAGCACTCTTCAAGCCTAATGGCAGCGACCCCGAAACCTGGCTGGCCCTCTCACTCAAACAGACCAAAGACGAGGGATCCGGGGAAACCTATTATGAAGGCAGTGTGGTTGACATCAACGCCGTAAAGGCCTTTGAACGGCGCCTTTCAAATCTCGCCTTGCAGGACTCTCTCACCGGGTTATTAAACCGTCGAACACTCGAGAACCAGATGAGAGAGCAACTGGGCAAATCCGGCGGACAAAACATCAGTGGTGTCCTGCTGTTGGATGTCGACCAATTTTCGGTGATTAACAAACTCTATGGCCATGCCGTAGGCGACAGTCTGCTTCGCTCCCTGGCGGATATCTTCCGATCCTGTATATCAGGACACGTTCGGGAGTGCTGGTCTGCCCGAATCGCAGGTGACGAGTTTTGCAGTTTCATTCAGGCGATAGAAGCAAGCCAGCTGGAAGCGATTGCGACGGATCTGCACAAGCGCGTTGAAGACTTCATGCTTGTCTATGAGGACAAACAAATCCATGTTCAGGGCTGTGTGGGTCTGGTCATTATCGAGGGTGGAAAAACTGACATCAAC
>DAITOW010000326.1:0-3175 GCA_036833965.1 Oleiphilaceae bacterium | reverse complement strand
TATCTATCCATTTTCCGTTGCAGGAGTGCTGCAATCTGCTTTGCTTGCGCCTCCGCATCCTTTTTCTCATGCGCAATGAGCTCAAACCTTAGCGATAGGGTGATCAGGCACAGCACGAGTAAAGAGGTAGAGCCCAAAAGCAGTGGGATATAAAGCGATAGCGGAATCGTCTTACGCTCCATGCTTGCAACCCTGAATAAAAAGGTCATTAGCAAGTCGAGCAACTTTTATTTCTTTTAGTAATGAGCGCTTTTGCATAAAGCTTGCGAGCGATCTTGCAGCTTCGTCCAGCTTGGATGGATTGCTACTAAGCAAGTTTATATTTTCCTCAATGTCGGGAATTTTAACGAGCTTGTAGGCCTGATCGATATTGTCGGGTGATACGCCTAGTGATCGGGAAACAATGAGGCGCGTCTCTTCGTAATTGCTCTTTGAATAACGCAGTGCCTGACAGTAGCCGTTTACCAGGGTCTGAATAGCCTTCTTATGTGGCGCAATGGCAGAACGCTTCACAGCCAGTACATCCACAATTCTCTCTGGTATTGCAGAGCTGTCAAAAATTACTTTTCCGCCCATTTCAATTAATTGGGTGCGATATGGCTCAAAGGTGATCACGGCATCTGCGCTTTTAAAACACTCGGTGTGTTGATCAATCGTACATGGAATCACCGTGACATCATCGAGTGTTAACTGAGCAGCATCAAGCAGGGCATCCAACATTATTGCGCCAACGGCAACGAACTCGACGGCGATGGTTTTTCCCTTAAGGTCTGATAGTTGGTTAATGGGTTCTTTTGCGATGACCGCATCGCCACCCATCGAATAATCAATAACAGCTAACACATCAAGTTCAAAGCCCTCGCTTATAAGAATTAACGTTTCATCGAGTGTCAGTGTGGCGGCTTCAAGGTTTTCACTGCGTATTGCATGCATCAGGTCGCTAGCCGATACCAGACGGACAAGTCGCAGGTTTGCGTCTTGATAAGCGCCAAGTTCTTCTGCGATGGTTAGCGTTTCGTAGCCGATCCATTTATGCATACCGACGCGCAGGGCTTGGTTAGCATGCTCTTGATCAGAGCAGCTGAGTAAAAAAAAGAACAGACATGTGATAAGCGATCGACCAAGTACAACTTGCATTCAGTGCTATTACCCCTAATCAACGCTTCACCCAAGAGCATCTCCCGATGCCTTTTTTGTTGTGCTGCTCTAATGAATAACCTTATTAAAGTAGGATAGAAATGGTGATTAATCAATCCAGTCATGTTCGACTGAGTGAAGGGCTTTTGGTGCTTCAGATATTCCTGCGATACCTTTCTGGCGTCATATTAAACCAGCGCTTGAATGCTCTCCTGAAGTTTGAACTGTCGTGATAGTTGAGAATCGCCGCAATGGCCTCAACGGACATAGAACTGTCGCGCATATAGCTGCTCGCCTGTTGTGCGAGGATGCTCTCCCTTATCTGACGAAAACCCGTCCCCTCGGCTTTCAATCTTCTGGCGAGAGTACGTTTGCTGATGAACATACTGGCGGCAGCATCCTCCTCGTTCAGGGTGCCGGGAGGGTGCGACAGCATCAGCTTTTTTAGTTTTAATTCAACGTTATTATCAGCGTGGTGTAATTGCTCAAGCATTGCCTCGCATTGACGGAATGCGAGCAGGTAGTTTTCCTGGTTTGCTGATACGTTTGCGATTCTGCACATGTCGATCGGTATCTTTACTACCGTATGAGGATGTGAAAATTCGATTCTACCGGGCAGACATGTTTGGTAGCGAGCAGCATAGTCGGGCTTTTGATGCTTGAAGTATGTGACGGCCTTTTCCAGTGGCTCTCCGATAATGTGCTCCGCACAGTTAAAGAAAGTCATCGCCGAGGCTTCGGCCATACAGCGTAAAATCTTGTCGCTTACATCTAAATCCACATGATAGTGACATTCCAGCCACTCCTCATTTGCAATCAGTTCGAGTCGAACAAAGCTCATACGCGTTGGCGAGAATGTTTGGAAGGCCTGCATTGCCGTAAGCAGGTTAGGGCTGCTGTTAACCAGAAATCCCATTGCTCCATGCGTTGCAGGGGTTAACATCTTGCCCACAGTCAGTCCAAACGCTTCATCGTCTGAGAGGCTTAAAGCGTTATCCACTATCTGTATTTGTTGAGAAGGTTTGAGCAGAGTGTTTTCTTCAAGAAATTCCTCTACGGACACGCCTGTATTTGAAAGTAGTCTTGGTAGGTCTTGAACCAGTAAGCCAAGTGCTCTGGCCATGAGTCGCGCATAGTTCGATGGGATTGACGCAGTTTCTGAAGAGAAATCGGTTTGCCTTTGTATATGCATATCACGCGCTCACTCGTCTTGGTAACAATTCAATAAGCAAAGTCATTGTCTTAAAATGACCTCTATCTGTCAATAAATGACTTCCTGTTGGCAATAAATGACCTCCTTGAAGGTGCTTGCGGGTACTACGCTTACGATCATTGAGTAGAACAATAAACTGAGGTGCGTATGAGCAGTATTACGATTATCGAACATGACGGAACCGAGCATAAAGTGGCAATAGAAGAGGGCGTGTCTCTTATGGAACTCGCGACCAATAACGATGTTCCCGGTATTGATGCTGACTGTGGTGGCGCCTGTGCTTGCGGAACCTGCCACGTCATTGTTGATGATGCCTGGGCAGAAAGAGTTGGCGGGCCCACCGTTGAGGAGAATCAGATGCTTGATCTGACACCGGAGCGCGCTCCGACGTCCAGATTGTCTTGTCAGATGCAGGTGACCGAAGCGCTTGATGGTTTGGTTGTTCGCTTACCTGAGTTCCAAATGTAAAGCACCATGCCGCTTGTCGAGAATGGCAGACGCACAACGATAACAACAACGAAGAGGATGTGAGATGAAATTACTAGAGCCCGTACTGGAGAAAGGCGCTGCGATTATTCCGATCCATCTGCAAATAAAAGGCGCACATGCTTTTCAGCGCTTTAAAAACAAGCTTGGCATTGCGCGTCCGATTCCCCGGTTCGAAGAAAAAGTTCTCCCGCATGCCGAGGCGATCTCGCTCGAAGAGATGGATGTAAGTAGCCCGTTTTTATTTAAACAAAATAGATGGCAAGACTACTTTCAACGCCTGCGTGATGAGGCTCCTGTACATTTTCAAAAGCAGAGTCCCTTCGGCCCGTTTTGGTC
>DAITOW010000325.1:0-3197 GCA_036833965.1 Oleiphilaceae bacterium | reverse complement strand
CCTTCTCGTTCCGCGTCATTGCCGCGGAACGAGAAGGAAACATTACTTACACCGCCAGAAATGTTTGCATGAGGCAGATTCTCTTTGATCCAGCGAGTGGCTTCAATAAAATCGACCGCATAGTTGTTGTGCTCATCGATACCAGTAGCAACAGCGAAGATGTTTGGATCGAAGATGATGTCGGAAGGCGGCATGCCGAGATCGACAAGAATGTCATAAGATCGCTTGCAGATTTCAATTTTTCGCTCGAAAGTGTCGGCCTGTCCCTGTTCGTCAAAGGCCATTACCACGACAGCAGCACCATAACGCATGCAAGCCAAGGCATGCTTAACAAACTGCTCTTCACCTTCCTTCAAGCTAATCGAATTGACGACAGCCTTGCCCTGGATATGGCGCAAACCTGTTTCGATCACTTCCCATTTTGAAGAGTCGACCATGATCGGCACACGGGAAATATCAGGCTCGGAGGCAATAAGGTTAAGGAAGGTTGCCATGGCATCGGCCGAATCCAGCATCCCTTCATCCATGTTTATGTCGATAATTTGCGCACCATTCTCAACCTGGTCGCGTGCGACATCGAGAGCTTCATCAAAAAGCTCATCTTTGATCAGTCGTAAAAAACGTCGTGAACCGGTGACATTCGTTCGCTCACCGACGTTGATAAATAGGGTGTTTTCGTCCGCTACAAATGCTTCAAGGCCGGAAAGGCGAACCTTGGGTTCTATCTTCGGGATCTTTCGGGCAGGGTACTTGACGACATGACGGGCTATCGCTGCAATGTGTTCAGGCGTCGAGCCGCAGCAACCCCCAATGATATTAATAGAGTTGCTTTCTGCGAAAGTTTCAACAATGGCCGCCATCTCTTCGTCGGTCTGGTCGTATTCGCCAAATTCGTTTGGCAGACCTGCATTAGGGTGCGCGCTGATGTAGCAATCGGCTTTCTCTGAAAGCTCCTCAATATAGGGACGTAAAGCGTCAGCACCAAGTGCACAGTTAAAGCCTACACTCAGAGGTTTACAGTGTTGTACCGAGTACAGGAAGGCATCGGCGGTTTGGCCGGATAGCGTTCTACCCGACGCATCTGTGATGGTACCGGAAATCATGATTGGCAATTTGTAGCCAACATCAATGAAATACTGCTCCGTCGCGTAAATCGCAGCTTTTGCATTTAAGGTGTCAAAGATCGTTTCGATCAAGATGATGTCGGCACCGCCTTCATCGAGGCCCTTGACGGCTTCGTAGTAGTTGTCGTACAACTCTTCAAAGGTAACGTTGCGGTAGCCAGGATTGTTTACATCTGGGCTGATCGAGGCTGTACGCGATGTTGGGCCAACAGCGCCTGCCACGAAGCGCGGCTTATCTGGCGTTTCTGCGGTTTTTTTATCCGCTTCAACTCTGGCGATCCGCGCGGCTTCGTAATTCAGTTCGTACACCAGCTCTTCCATGTCATAGTCCGCTTGCGAGACTCTGGTAGAGTTGAATGTATTGGTTTCGATAATATCCGCACCGGCATCGAGATATTGACGATGGATGCTCGAAATGGCCGATGCCTGGGTTAAGCACAGTAAGTCGTTATTGCCTTTCACTTCCTGTGTGATGTTGGCAAAACGTTCACCGCGGTAATCCTCTTCAGTAAATCCTAGTCTTTGTATCATCGTACCCATCGCGCCATCGAGGATCAGAATTCGATCTTCAATTGCCTTGAGAAGAGCTTCGGTACGTAATGCTTTGTCTGTCATGGGTTTACCTTTTGATGATATAAACTGGCTTGTTGCCTTGCCGCGCTGATCCGGCGCGCAATGATACCTGAACAAAAACTATATTGAAATATTTTGATATAGATTATATCTGACTGTTTTACTAGGTCTTTATCAATGCGTTGGAAACGTCTAGAATTAGCCCAACTTTTTTAAAGGTGTTTTGTATATGGTTACAGTTTCAGAATCGGCGCAAGGTTATTTATCTTCATTGATCCAAAAGCAAGATGAACCGGGCATGGGGGTGCGCATGTTTGTTACCCAGCCGGGCACAAAAATGGCTGAGACCTGTCTAGCGTATTGTAAGAAAGAAGACATTGTTCCAGACGATACCGTGGTTGACCTGGAAGGCTTCAAGCTTTATGTCGAGACCAAGAGCATTCCATTTCTGGAGGAGGCGTTTGTTGATTACGCTGAGGAGAAGATGGGCGGGCAGTTAACCATTAAAGCGCCAAATGCAAAAATGCCTCGAGTTGACGAGAACTCCACTCTTGAGGAGCGAATCAGTTATCTGTTGGTGACGGATATTAATCCAGGCTTGGCATCGCATGGTGGAGAGGTAAGTTTGGTTGAGTTGACTGAAGATAATATCGCAGTGTTGAAATTTGGTGGTGGCTGTCAAGGTTGCAGTGCGGTTTCAATCACCTTGAAAGACGGCGTAGAAAAACGTCTTTTAGAAGTTATTCCAGAGCTTTCTGGAGTAAAAGATTCTACGGATCACACAGTTACCGAGAACGCTTACTACAAGTAGTGGGCAATTAAGTAGCGTCAGACCTTGTATGTCTGACGCTTCTCATCAAAACCTTTCTTTAGCTCTCTTAT
Source organism: Oleiphilaceae bacterium (assembly GCA_036833965.1). GTDB lineage: Bacteria > Pseudomonadota > Gammaproteobacteria > Pseudomonadales > Oleiphilaceae > PZPK01. Next base: position 618 of record DAITOW010000325.1, on the reverse strand, counting down.
TCCACGCTTCTTGTGCTTTGGTTAGAGCATCGTGTTGAGAGATATCTTTGTCGATTGTTCTTAAGGCAAGGGCTGCTGTACTCACTATTGCGGCTTCCCCATATTCGTCACTTTTTTCTCCGCGCCAAACTTGCAACATATCTTCTAGTTTCAGTTCTTGGGGTTTTACATGGCGTTTGCTGAACATCGCTGGCCATGTTTCCGTTGAAGGTTCGCCTTCGTCGCAATCATAGCTGGTGCACTCGTTGTCGGGGTTTCGTTCAATTTCCCCGCCTTCACCTTTGATTGTGACTGTTCGTGTGTAGCCCAGCAACTTGGCGGCGTCCTGATGCAAGCTCAAATACGGAGGGTGGAATACGCCCTGAATCACGGAAGGTGCGTTTAGAGGATTGATTAGGCGCGACAATGAATGGACAGGAGAGCGAAGCCCGAGTGTCGAGCGCAGATCAATTAGGCTGGCCAGCTTTGGACTGATCGCTTTTAATGGCATGTAGCAGAAGTTGTTATCTCCCAGCATCGCGCCACATTCTTCCCAGGTATTAGCGACCCCGAGTCCGAGTTGCTTAACGATTGTTTCAGTGTAGATTCGGTTGTCGGTGTGCCCGCTCGCACCATGCA
>DAITOW010000324.1:0-3201 GCA_036833965.1 Oleiphilaceae bacterium | reverse complement strand
GTGTTGCTCGGCGATTTTGTGCAACTTCATGGCCGATTGAAGGCGCAAGTACTCGCGCAGGAAGCCAACGCCGAAAACACCGCCAACTGCAATGTGCGTCGAACTTACTGGCAAACCAAGCTGCGATGCAATAATCACGGTAATTGAAGCAGCAAGGGCAACACAAAACGCGCGCGACTTGTCGATATCAGTAATTTCAGAACCAACGGTTCGGATCAATTTGGGGCCAAACAGCAGCAAACCCAGAGCTATACCAATCGCACCAATCATCATTACCCATAGCGGGATTGCTGCCTTGGCAGAAACACCATCGTTCTGAATAGCATCAGCGATCGCTGCCAGAGGCCCCACGGCATTCGCCACATCATTTGCGCCATGCGCAAAACTCAATAACGCAGCACCAAAAATCAATGGCCAGGTAAACAGGTTGTTCACGCCATCTTTATTATTCTCATTGACCAACGCAGCTTTGGCGACAACACCCCTTCCCAGAGCAAATACAAAAACCGCGATGACCAGACCAAGAATTGACGCTTCAAGAAAGCTCATTGGAAAGATTTTCTTAAGCCCCTTGAGCGCCAGGTACGTAGCAAAAGACCAAGCCATAATTGCGAGCAGGACAGGCACGTAGCGCTTCGCAGCAGCCAACATATCATCGCTGTGCATTATGTAGCGTTTGATATAGAGCTGGAAACCAGCCGCAATTAAACCACCCATTACAGGCGAAATAACCCAGCTCGCTGCGATAGCACCCATCTTATCCCAGTTCGCAATAGCGAAACCGCCTGCGGCTACGCCAGCACCTAGGACACCACCGACAATAGAATGAGTCGTAGAAACAGGCGCACCAAAAAACGTTGCCAAGTTCAACCAGAGAGCACCAGCGAATAACGCGGCAAGCATCAAGGCCATAAAGGTCTTGGTATCTTCAATTTCCGATGGGTTGATAATGCCATTCTTGATGGTGCTAACAACCTCACCACCCGCGATCAATGCTCCGGCTGCCTCAAATACCGCAGCAATCAAGATTGCTCCAAGCAAGGTAATCGCTTTCGAACCCACAGCAGGACCAACGTTATTGGCAACGTCATTCGCACCAATATTCATCGCCATGTAGCCACCAACAGCAGCAGAAATCGCCAACGTAAAGCCCCCGGGCATACCCTGCATTGTAACCAGAACGTAGCCTAAAACACTGATGAGAAAGACAAAGCTCAATCCCATTTTCAGTATTTCGACGTTAGCGTACCCAGAAGACTGACTCGGGCCTGAAAATTTAAATGAGGACATAAAAAAGAGACCTTTTATTAAGTTTGGAGGTGATGGCTTATTATGCGGCAAAAATAGCACAAAAGTATTTAGTAAGAACAGCAACATGCATAATCTGAATAAATCGCAGCCTTTTAACGAAATAAGGTTGCATATACAAGGTATGCGCCCCTAGGCTACAGACCTTCTACAAAATTAAAATCAAACCGGACAAGACAGTTTAAAAATGAGTCAAATCTATTTAATTCGCCATGGTCAGGCTTCTCTGGGCAAAGCCAACTACGATCAGCTTTCGGCGGTTGGTCTTCAACAAGCAAGCAAACTCGGGGGGCATCTGGCGCGAATCGATAAAACACCATCGTTGATTATCAGCGGCAGCATGAAGCGCCATCAACAAACCGCAGACACAGTACTCGAATCATTCAACCCGGGACACTCTCCTGAACAGATAATTGATCCGAGGTGGAATGAATTTGATTTTGAGATTCTCATTCGCCAGTATCTGGCGGAGATTGCCTACGACCAACCCAAGCCAACGAAAACTTCAGAGTTTTTCTCTGCCCTTAAAAATGCACTCTACGCCTGGTCCGACGGTCAACTTACAGGAAAGATGCCGGAAACATGGTCACAGTTTGAAGAGCGCATACGAAATGCCCTGACAGACTTGCTTTCTCACAAACACGAACGCATCTTTGTATTCAGTTCGGGTGGAGCGATATCAATGGCTATAAAGCACGTTATGCGCCTCGACCCCCGTGCGATGATTGATCTAAATCTGCAAACTCGAAATACCGGGGTATCCGAGCTGATTTCAAGCAAAGACCGTTGCTACGTATCCAGCCTGAATCATGTCGCGCACTTGCTGACACCTGAGACAATAGATTTAATTACATACGCCTAGCATGATCGGCTTATTCGTCAGAGAACTACATTGATTCATAAGAGTTTTCGAGCTGTAACAGCCATGAAATGACAGCGCGCTCGAATTCAGTATAATGCGCGCTTTCTTAACTTACTTTCGAACACAGGATTCATCTGCATGTCGATAAAGAATGCTTTCTATGCTCAGTCCGGCGGTGTTACTGCCGTCATCAACGCGTCCGCTTGCGGCGTTATCGAAGCCGCCCGCCAACACAGCGACAAAATTGGCAAAGTTTACGCGGGACGAAATGGCATTATCGGAGCATTACGAGAGGAGCTGATCGACACGAGCCTGGAGTCACCTGAGGCGATCGCAGCACTGAAGCACACACCGCGCGGCGCTTTCGGTTCGTGCCGTTACCAGCGAAGAAACCTTGAAGAGAACGCGCGCGAATATCGACGCCTGATCGAAGTATTTAAAGCACACGACATTGGCTATTTTTTCTATAACGGCGGAGGTGATTCACAAGACACCGCTTACAAAGTTTCGCAACTGAGTGAAAAAATGGGCTATCCGATTACCTGTATCGGAGTACCAAAAACCGTCGACAATGACCTTCCTTTTACCGATTGCTGCCCGGGCTTTGGCTCCGTAGCCAAGTATGTTGCTATTTCTACCAAAGAAGCAGCGATGGATATCGCATCAATGTGTGAGTCTTCGACCAAGGTATTTATTCTGGAAGTAATGGGCCGCCACGCGGGCTGGATTGCTGCTGCAGGTGGTCTTGCATCGCAAAACGCCGGCGAAGCTCCGCATATTATTTTGTTCCCGGAAATTCCATTCGATAAGGAAGGCTTTCTGGCGCGGGTTGATGAAGCGGTTAAGAACTATGGTTATTGTGTCATCGTTGCCTCGGAAGGTGCTCAGTACGAGGATGGCCGTTTCGTAGCAGACGCAGGCGCAAAAGATGCATTCGGACACACACAGCTTGGCGGTGTTGCACCAACGCTGGCCAACATGGTCAAGGATGCACTCGGGTACAAATACCACTGGGCGGTTGCAGACTATCT
>DAITOW010000323.1:0-3219 GCA_036833965.1 Oleiphilaceae bacterium | reverse complement strand
GTAGGGGGTTGTCTGGCACTTTGGATTATCGCCTATGGTTTCGTGCAGGGCTTTGCTCCAAAACTAACCGGGACCGGCAGAGGAAAGGTGCCTGGTGGTTCTGATGCAGTCGTTTGGGCGCTCTCGCTTGCCTGCGCACCGGCACTCATCGCGCTGGCATTTACTCTGCAATGGCATTCGTCCGAAGTATTGATCATCGGATTATTAATATTTGGTGCCTTGTTCGCCGTCAATTCCTCCTTGCACAGTTACCTGATTGTTAGCTATGCAACAGAGGACGGGGTGTCGCTGGATGTTGGCTTTTATTATATGGCTAATGCCCTGGGGCGCTTGATCGGGACGGTGCTTTCGGGCTGGCTTTATCAGGACTATGGTTTGGCCATTTGCCTCTGGGTTTCCTTTGTATTCATTCTGCTGACAGCGACAATCTCCGTTGGTTTGCCGCAACATGCTAGTCAGGAATAGTGGTGTATTGTCTCAATAAAATTTCTGTAATTGTGCTAAGCTTTTTTCACGACGCATTACTTGGGACGTTGCAAATGAAAAGTACTATCCAGACTCTTCTTTGCTTACTCGTGTTAGCTGGCGGCTTTCAGAGTGTTGGTGCGTCTGAATGTACGGAAGTGAATATCTCGGCACATCCAAATTACCCTCCTTTTCACTGGCGTGAAGATGACAGTGACACGCTGACCGGCGCATCCATTTCTGTCACTACCGAAGTTCTACGCAGCATGGGCGTGCCGTTTCGAGTAAGTTATGAAGGCCCCTGGAAGCGCGTTCTTAAAAAGGTGAAAAGTGGCGAGGTTGATATCGTCACCGCGCTCAAGAATGTTGAAGAACGCCGCGAGTACATGGCGTTTACCTCAAATCCCTTTTACTTTAACCCTGTCGCGGTTTTCCTGCGGGCTAATGACAGTACAGAGATCAATTCTTTGTCTGATCTCGATAACATGGTCGGTAGTATCAACCTTGGGGATAAGCACGGAGAGGAGATTGATCGCTACATTGATGGAAGCGATCGAATCCAGGAGGTATTGGGTCTGGAGTCGAATTTTGTAATTCTTGATCTCGGTAGAACCGATTTCTTCATCAGTGGCTTGTATACCGGTCGACAATTCCTGGATTCCCACTCGCTGAAATCAAAGGTAAAAGTTGCCAAAGTATTTAAAGCCAACTGGGTGCATCACGGTTTCTCAAAAAAGTCCAAGTGTTTGCACTTGCTTGAACGCTTTGATCGCAAGATGGGGGAGTTGTATGAATCCGGGTTTATCGAGCAGGAAATGCATCGATTTGAATCCATCTGGAGAGATACACACCGAAGCCCAAGCGCGCAGTGACTTTTGACTGAGAGTCTCTTAACTTTAGTTATATCCTTGAAAAGCATCACTGCCTGACCGTTATTCGCTTTTATTCATCCCGATCTTTTGCTCTATCCGGTGTTTAAAAACGCTAAACTTTCTGTATCTTCTTCGTTATCAGCGAGAGTGATTGCCCATGAGCTTTTACGAACAGCATGTTTTGCCCCACCTGATCAATTGTGCATGTGGTTCGCCCCCAATTCTCAAATTACGCAGTCAGATCGTGCCGCAAGCGGAAGGCGTTGTTCTGGAAGTCGGTATGGGTTCAGCTATTAACCTGCCATTTTATGACCGTGAAAAAGTCGATTATGTCTGGGGCTTGGAGCCATCACTCGGTATGCGCCATAAAGCGGCTCGAAATATTGAGAACAGCCCAGTTAAAGTGCGCTGGCTAGACCTGCCGGGAGAAGAAGTGCCTTTGGATGATCATTCTGTCGATACGATACTTCTGACATTCACCTTGTGCACCATTCCTGATACAACGAGAGCCCTTCAGCAAATGCGCCGCGTATTAAAGCCTGGCGGTAAATTGCTTTTTTGTGAGCACGGGCATGCAGACCACGATAAGGTATGTGCCTGGCAGAACCGGCTCAATCCGCTTTGGTCAAAACTTGCCGGTGGCTGTCAGCTCAATCGCAAGATGGATACGCTTATTCGAGACGCAGGGTTTGATATTAAAGAACTGAAAAACTTTTATGTCCCGAAAACACCTCGTTTTGCCGGCTACATCTATTTTGGCGAAGCACGCTGATTCCATCTCCTTGCAGATAGCCGTTCTCAGGAAGTTTCGGGCACAAACTTTGCTCTTTCCTTGCTGAAGTCTTGACGTTCATCCCGAGCAGCGAGTCTTATCTCATTCAGTCACGATTTTGTAATTATGCGAGCAGATACTGGCTACTGTTCCTTATGGAACTTTGGTCACAAAACGGAAACCTGTTTTGAATGAGAATACACGCTGCTGGGAAGCAGTCAGCGTATAACAATAACTAGAATCCAAAGAGATTCGATACCATGGAGTAAACTATGCTTGATCAAAGCTTAGTGTCGGGGAAGTCTTTCCGCGACGACAAAAATTTTCCACATGGCTTTAGCCGCAGCGGTAACTTTTCAAGAAACGAATCAGATCTTCTAACACGAGCCGGAGCAGTTGCAACGGCAATCGCCAACGGTTCTCTCGAGCCTTCAAGTAAAGCGCAAAAACAATTACTGGCGGTATGCCGCGGTGAGTGTGATCCGCAGAGTGAGTTCGAGCGCGTTTGGTTGAAATACATTGACGCGGTTGGAAGCAAGCGCTTTATTTTCAGCTTCGCTTCCTCTGGTAATCTCGCCTCAAACGAGGGCGGGCGTATGTATGCCAACGACTTTCTGGGCTAGACGCCTTTAGGGTCGATTCACTGTTTGAAGTGTTGTGTTGCGCGGCTGTCGTGTAGTTTGTATAGTCGCGCGCTCAGTCAATGTTATTTGATCAAAGCCAATGCAACACTTCAAAGCCAATACTGCAGTCAACGTGCAAAGCCGCGTTATGGGGCTCGCTGTTGTCTTGGCTTTGATACTGCACTTTTTCCTGTTTCTGCTACTTGATGGTTTCTTCAAGCCCAAAGCTTATCTGGCAGATCAAACATCCTACAAAGTTGCTCTTGTTTCCCGTGCTGAACAAGCTCCGTTAAAACCGAATTCTGAAGTTGTAGAAGAGAATCTGCTAGATAAGCACTCGCAGCATGAGGAGCCTCGGGCAGAAGCTGAAGATAAACCAGCTGTCGAGCCTGTGAAGCAAACGGTCGCCGAGAACAGCAAGCCTGCATCGCAGCGAAAGCAAACGCCGGCAACTTTGCCCACAGAACTTACTAAAGCCCAACCGGAT
>DAITOW010000322.1:0-3222 GCA_036833965.1 Oleiphilaceae bacterium | reverse complement strand
CATGACACGCTCCGAGCTTTTTGCTGTGATGGTTGGAGGCCTGGCTTCGATCGCTGGTTCGGTGATGGCAGGCTATGCCTCGATGGGCGTGGAGTTGAAGTACCTGATTGCTGCGAGTTTTATGGCGGCGCCGGGTGGTTTGTTGATGGCCAAAATGATTGTGCCGGAAACCGAGATCCCGAAAGAAGATGTTGAGGTGCATGAGGACACGCAGGACAAACCGGCCAACGCGATTGATGCGGCGGCAACCGGAGCGTCTAACGGCTTGAAGCTGGCTGTCAACATAGGCGCGATGCTGATTGCCTTTATCAGTTTGATCGCCTTGCTGAATGGCCTGGTTGGTGGTGTTGGCGGCTGGTTTGGCTACGGTGATATCACCATTCAAGCTATTTTGGGCTGGATCTTTGCCCCGGTCGCCTGGCTGATTGGTGTGCCGAGTGTGGATATTCAGGCGGTTGGTTCCCTGATTGGGCAAAAGCTGATACTCAATGAGTTTGTGGCGTATAGTGAGTTCTTGCCGAATCAGGACGCAATGCAGCCGATTTCTCAGGCGATCACGACCTTCGCGCTTTGCGGCTTTGCCAATTTCGCATCGATTGCGGTGCTCTTGGGTGGGCTTGGTATTATTGCACCATCGCGTCGTCAGGAAGTGGCGCAAATGGGATTGCGAGCGGTTGCTGCGGGCACACTTGCGAACCTGATGAGCGCGACTATTGCCGGTTTGTTCATTGGTTTGAGTGTTCTTTAGTATGGGTTCTTCTCTTGTTGTGACAGGTCGACCGTTACTTGTGGGTGTTGCCGGAGCTTCGGCTTCGGGTAAAAGTCTGTTGTCAAAAAATCTGGGGCAAATTATGTCTGCAGATTTAATTCAGGTGATTTCCGAGGATAACTATTATCGGGATCAGACGCATCTTGCGATGGAAGAGCGGGAGTCGACGAATTACGATCATCCGAATGCTGTCGAGCATGACCTTTTGCACGGACATATAGAAATGCTCAGGGAAGGTCAGACGATTCAAATGCCCAGTTATGATTTTACGCAGCACACGCGTTCTGGCACGACCATCGAGATTCAGCCAACGCCGATTATCGTGGTTGAAGGCATCATGCTCTTTACACACAAAGCTTTGCGAGATGCTCTGGATCTCAAGTTCTTCGTCGATACCCCTCTCGACATCTGCTTATTACGCCGTTTGCAACGTGACACTCTGGAAAGAGGGCGATCTGTCGAGTCCGTGTTGAATCAGTACAAGCGAACGGTAAGGCCTGGCTACATCAATTTTATTGCTCCGACCAAAGAGCATGCAGATATGATTATTCCCAGGGGCGGCAAAAATGCAGTGGCGATTGATCTGATCCACTCCCGTTTCAGGGCGCACATTGGTTAGAACGCTTTTGTTTACTTAGCGCTCACTGTTGTCGGGCAAAATGATTCTTGAGGTTCAGCAAAGTATTGTAGGGTTGATCTACGACGAAGGCGTTGGCAAGCCATGCCGGGATTTTTCCGGTGGGATTGGCTTCAGTTTCATAAATAATCTTTACGCTATCTTCGGACTGTTCTATGAGCGTCCAGACGCCGTGCAGTTCCGTCACACGCACCCGTTTGCCAGATGTTGAAGCTAGGTCGGGTCGGTCAAGCCCGAAGACTTCTATGACGGCTTTTCCTTCTGGCGGAGAGCGTTTGACCTGAATGTCGAGAACATAATCGCGGTCGTTCACCGGCCAGGGAGCCTTGATTACCTGATAAACGCGATAATGATTTTCCGTTATCGACTCGAGCAGTTTGCTTTCATTGCAGTCGTGAAGCCAGAGCGTTGCTTGCTCGACGTTTTTCAAAAACTCGAGCGCATTTTCAAGATTTGAGTCGAGAAGTACTTCTCCCCGAAACATTTTGAAGCCCGAATAACGTGAATCCTGGGTAAAGACTTTAATCCCTTGTTTGTCTTTGGCGAGGCTCCAGGCCTGAGTCTGCGTTGCAAAGCTGATTAAAACCAAAAACAGGAGGGAGTAAAGGCCTTGCATATCCGTATTGTGCTCTAAAAGAATTGTCTGGGATGAAACTAATTCAGGGCTAAAACTGGATTAAGTCCGGACTGAAACCGGACTATGACAGGATTAGGCCTTGATGCCTACCCTGGCATCTTAAGGAACCGTAGTATGAACAAGTGCAGTCGATGCGTCTGTGATCGCTTAGGCGAATTGTTCGTGCCACAAAGCAAAACAGCACTCCGGTGAGTGCTGTTTTTAGGAGGGTGAAAGAGGGCGCTTGTAAGGGCCTTACTCGGATTTCTGACGATTTGTCTGAACACGCTCGCGCAGATTTTTCAGAGTGTTATAAGGCTGATCAACAACGAAAGCATTGGCGAGCCAGGATGGAATGTCTCCGGCAGGATCTGCTGACGTTTGGTATACCACATTGAGCGATCCCTCGCTGGTTTGGGTGAGGGTCCAGCTACCATTGAGCTCTGTGACACGCACACACTCGTCATTGGCGACTTCAGGCTCAACGAGCGCAGTGAAGCTAACTTTTGCATTACTGGCGTCTTCGGCGCGATCAACTTTCATTTTCAAAACGAAATTGCGGTTGGTTACAGGCCAAGGCGCACTTGTTTCTTGGTAAACAATGATTTCGCCTTCTTCAGTCGTCTCCATTATTTGACTATCTACACACTCATGGAGCCATTCGTCCATGCTTTCAACATCGCGAATAATCGATAGGACTTCATCAAGTTGCGCCTGGGTATCCATTTCACCTTTAAAGGCTTTAAAGTCGGAGCCTTCGATTTCCTGGGTGAAAACCTTGATGCCCTCGTCGTCGAGTTCCAGGTCCCAGGCAAAACAGACCGTGCTGGTGAATAGGAGAATGCCTAGTAGTGAAGCGGTAAGTTTTTTCATAATGATATTCTTATTGTTAAAGGATTGTTTTAATTTTTTGGGCTCTTTTCTTTTAGTGTTTTGTTCTTTGGCCGATGCAGATTATAGAAATAAAAAATAGGGCGGGGCAATGTGCCCGGCCCTATTGTTTTACTTCTTCTATCTTAGAACTTGTAGGTTGCACCAATCATGTAAACAGATGGGTCGATATCTACGTCAACCGTTGCTTTAACCGGTGTAGGGGTACCACCGATAGTCGCATCTGTAGTGATGGTTGCAGTGGTATCAATGTCGATCCAGTAGTAGGAGGCATTCAAACCAATCGAATCAGTCAGCATGTAGTCAAAG
>DAITOW010000321.1:0-3231 GCA_036833965.1 Oleiphilaceae bacterium | reverse complement strand
GTATTCCCCGTTTACCTAGTCGTGGGTGCACGAAATTTAAAAAATAGCATTCGCGTTGGATTTTTAGTGTTTGAGAAGCAGAAGCCATCAAGGGGAAAGCAGGATGCTGAGCCTATCGATCTATGATTAACTATCGACGGGGAGAGAATAACAAACTGTTTTTCTGGAGGCAATAGAGCTGCTTGCACGCCATTCATAGGCTTGTGCTTACCGCTCGCCGCCAACACCTACGAACAAAGGCTAATACGCCAATTAGGCCTTGTCAATCAAGACTCTTTGGGTGAGTTTTTACTTATCTTTTCCCTTAGTAGAAAGCAGGTCAATGACTGCGGATTGCTCTTCAATTCTCGCTGTGAGACGTCCGGTATTATCTAATGCTTGCTCTAGCTTAGCCGTGGCCTCTGACAGCTGCTTAGATAGTTCCTCTTTCTGTGACACCAGGACTTGCTGTTTAGAGGACAGATCTTTGCTCTGTGACTCTGCCTGTTTCTTCTCGGCGTCGAGTCGCGAAATCGTGTCTTCTAGCTTTTGTATGAGCTTATCCGCCCCAGAAATTTTTTCGTTCTGTGCAGCATTAAGCGAGCGGAGTTCGCTCAGGGCATTGGATAGTTCTTGGTTCGAGCGCTGAAGTTGCTTTTGTTGCTCTTTGACTTCAGATACGTAGTTTTCGTTGCCTTCCAGCCTGAGTTGGGCTTTGGCGATCTCTGTTCTCAAGGACTCATTTTGATGAAGCAGGGAAGTATTTTGCTCCGTCTGGTCATCTAGCTGCTGTCGCAACTCAGAAACGGTAGCCTGATGCGCCTTACGTTCAGTTGCAAGCTCGGCCTCTAGATTTCGACGTACCATCGTAATCTCTTGGTGTAGCTCTTGAATCTCTTTGTTCTGTTGCGTGACTACCGATTCTTGCTTGTGTGCTCGTTCCTCAGCACGTTCAAGCGCCTCCACGGCAACATCAAGGTCCTCGTGGGCATCCTGCGCCTGCTCTTTATAACGCGCCTCAGCCTCCAATCCAAACCGGGTGATTTCCTTCATGAACGCCTGAGTAAACTCCGACGAGAACCCGAGCTTGTCATACAGCGACTTCGTATTGGCTTCGAGCTCTTTCTTCCACTCTTTGAAGTAGTTGTGAACCGTCGAGGTGCTGCTGACACCCGGCAGCATAGATAAAACCATGCGTACCGAAGGCTTCGTCCCCTTGGAGTAAAGATCATTACAAATCGCGAAGACGCGATCGCGGATTGAGTTAGTCGCCAGCTCGGTGGTTGTCATGATGGTTGAAATCCTGTGTTTGCTTAATAAGTGGAGTATAGCATACGAACAAACGAACACAAAAACCGAACGAACACTGTTCGTTTGTTCTCGTTTGACGGTATTTTTGTTGTGTCCTATAATTGTACTTATGTGATGTATGCTAAGCGGGCGCTGGCAGGAAAAATTGAGCGAAAAATTGCACGACCTTCTAAAACACTAAATTTTTCCTTCTAAAACGCTAAATTGGCTTGTTAAGTACTAAATCGATCATGTAGGGGCCAGAGACCCCTACTAATCACAGGAATGGTGATGATTTGCGTGAAGTTTGCACGACCGGTTTAGTACTTTAGAAGGAACGAGCACAAGAGCCGCAAGCGAAACACGCTGACGGACGAAAATTTAGTACTTTAGAAGGCACCAGAAACCATCAGGCGCTTATATGTCGAAAGAAATCGCAGCTCATGAGTTTGCCAATGGCACAGAGCAAGACCAAAAAAACCCGCTCGCGGTCGAGGCGGGCTACAAGAATTTGATCAAGCGTTCTGACTATCAGGAAACCAGCCGTATCCAGTCACAGGCCGTAGTGAAGCGAGGCATGTCGCATGACGAGCGTATGGATGTGTACAGGGATAAAGTGTTGTCCTTGTTAAATGGAAAAATCGAGGACGAGTTGTTCGACCTCTTTGATGATCGCTCAGAAACATCCCGAGGTTCATTCAAGGCCAACACGGAGGTCGCGTTGTATAGTGACCTCGTCCAGTACCTTGAATTTTGCAAAACCGCAAACATCAGCCCCCTTCCCTTTGGTAAAGAGAATCTCGTTCCGTACCTCAAAGCCATTGCGCAAGAATGCAAACGCGGCACCATTGATCGTCGAATCGCTAGCCTCGTGACCTGGTGCGACATCATGGAGTGGAATGACCTGCGCGCCATTTATGAAGTGAAAACCGAGATTAAGAAAATCCGCACCAATCTCAAGAAGGCCAAGAGACAAGCTGCCGGCTTTCGTCTTCAGTATCTCATTGATGCCTTAGACAAGCTGAACCCCAAAATTCCACGCGATTGCCAGGACGTGGCGTTACTCTGGACAGGGTTTGAAATTCTGTCGCGCGAATCCGAGTTGGTTGCACTAGATTGGGAAGACTTGGAGCTCGACAAGGATGGTAGCGGACTGATCACCATTGAATCATCTAAGACAGACAAGGAAGGCGAAGGTGCCTTGCAGTTCATCTCCCCAGGAACCGTTCGATTGCTGATGAATTGGCAGAATGTGTGCGGCAAAACGACTGGCCCTATCTTTCGGGGAGTGTATTCGAACGGAAAGCTTGGGGATCGGCTGTCTACGCGGGGTGTTGATCGCGCCGTTAAACGCGTCGCTAAAGCGATTGGCTTGGAGCCAAGTGTGTTTTCCGGGCACTCGATGCGCGTCGGCGCAGCGCAAGACATGGTCGAAGAAGGGATTGAGACCGCTAAAATTGTCATTGCTGGACGCTGGTCGAATGATGCGATGCTCGTACATTACGCCAAACGCATCAATTCAAAGAGAGGCGCAATGGCAGATTTCATTGCAGCCAAAAAGAAATTGATCCCAACAGAGCAAGGCGAGCAGTCTGCGGAGCTACAAGGGCGGCCGCAACTACCTGAAAGTTAGAAAGCTGGACAGTAAATCATGCCGTGTACTAGGCATTGGCGGTGGCATTGCCTGACAGTGAATCACGATACTTCAGTCTCATAGTGGTATGATATACATTGTATCTACTTTATGGGGAAGAATGATGGAGTTAGAAATAAAAAAGTGGGGCAATAGCGCTGCACTGAGATTGCCAACCGCGCTATTGGAACAATTAAATGCAGCCTTCGGCGATAAGCTATCTGTTGAAATGAGATCTGAAGGGATGCTTTTAAAGCCAAAAGCAAAAAAATACTCTCTTCAGGAACTTCTTAACCAGTGTGACATGGATGCATCAGGACCTGATGATA
>DAITOW010000320.1:0-3237 GCA_036833965.1 Oleiphilaceae bacterium | reverse complement strand
ATTTGGGTCCTTTACCGATTATTGAAGGGTATATTTGCCTTGAATGGTCGTCGCACAGTGCTCTGAAAACTGTTCCAAAAATAACAATGTAGGTTGTCTTTGCTATGTCGTGGTCCATGCTCGCTGTTTGTTTGCTGTTTCTCGCGGTAGTTGCCTGCCTTGTATTTCGCGTTGCATCAGTGGTTCGCGTTTTTGGTGTTGCCTTATGCGCACTGTATGGCTTGGGTTTGGTGAGTACGGACGAAGTGTTGGCAAGTGCGTCCAACCCGGGCGTGGTGACCCTGGTTTTGCTTATGCTCTGTTCGCTCGCGATAGAAAAAACGTCCTACATCCGTATGCTGGGTGTTCGGCTGATTCAACCGGGTTTACTGAGCACCCGTTTGCGTTTGATGTGTACCTCGGTGCTATGCTCTGCTTTTCTCAACAATACAGCGGTGGTCTCGGCTCTGATCGCCCCCATAAAAAATAATCCGCATCATCCGCCATCCCGTCTGTTGATCTTCCTTTCCTATTTTTCCATTTTGGGCGGTACGCTGACTTTGATTGGTACTTCAACCAATATGATCGTGAACAGCATGATGACTGATGCTGGCTTACCTGCGCTCGGCTTTTTTGATTTCACTGTAGTGGGCGCTGCGCTTGTGCTGGCCTGCGGTGCAGTGTTGTTACTGATTCGGCCGAACTTTGGAGCGCACGCAAGCGAGCAAGCCCCCGCAAGTCATTATTTGATGGATGCGCAGGTCGATCAGGATTCGCCACTGATAGGCAAAAGTATCGAGAGCAATGGTCTTCGCAATCTGGAGGGTCTGTTTCTTGTCGAGCTGGTACGCGGAGGCCGCTTGATTAGCCCTGTTGCGCCCGACGAAGTTATCCAGGCTGAAGATCATCTGATCTTCAATGGTGACATTGGTAAGCTGGAACAGCTCTTGAAAATGAAAGGCCTGTCGCTTTTTTCCGAGGATCCGTCATCAGAAGCCCGTGTTGTTATCGGCAGTAATTTGAGTGAGGTGCTGATTCGTCCGGACAGTCATTTGGTTGGCAAGAGCTTGAAGTCTTCCGGGTTTCGAGCCAAGTTTGATGCTGCCGTTGTGGCGATCAAACGTGATGGCGAAGCGGTGTCCGGAAAGTTGGGAGAGATCGAATTAAAGGCTGGCGACTTTCTGGTTCTGGCGGTGGGTGCCGATTTCCACAGCCGTAACAACCTCAGCAATAACTTTGTATTTGTCTCCGGTGTCGAGCCTGATCATGTCTTAAGCGACGGGCAGGGACGCTTGGCGATTGGCGGCTTTGTATTTGTTATTGCTCTCGCAGCAGCGGGCGTTCTGGAATTGCTTCAGGGGTTGATATTGCTGTTTGCAGTGTATTTGCTGACAGGTTGCCTTAGTCGGCAGGAAGTGTTGCGCCGTTTACCGGTGCAACTTTGGTTGATTATCACAACCGCCTTGCTGTTTTCAAAGGCTTTGGTCAATGCGGGCGTGTTCGCCTGGATGTCGGGTCATGCCAGTGATGCATTGCTTGCGATGCCGCATTGGGCAGTCGTGTTGGTTCTATATCTTGTTACCTGGTTGCTGACAGAGCTTGTGACCAACAATGCTGCGGCAGCTTTGATGTTCCCGATGGCGTTGGGCTTGGCGAACGCGTTCGGTGTCGAGCCCCTGACGTTGATCATGACAGTAACGTTTGCGGCCAGCGCGAGCTTCGTCAGCCCCTATGGTTACCAAACCAATTTGATCGTCATGAATGCGGGGGCTTATCGCCTGCAGGATTTTGTCAAAACCGGCTGGCCGGTGGCGCTGGTGTATGGACTTGTGGTGGTAACGCTTGTCCCGATCGTTTACTGAAGACAAGACACAACTGAAGTTGGAAGGAGCTGTGCAATAAAGGTCACGTTTTGCTTCTTTGTAAGAGATCTCTTACAAACATTTAGGAGATCTCCTATATTTTCCATCTCAGAGTTTCCTTACTATGCACACATAGGGATAGCGAAGACAAACGGATTTGTTGCTATTCGCAGCTTTGTCGCTGATTGAGCTGCGTTTAGGTCGTTAAGGATAACGCTCGTGAAAGGGAAAGGGCGCGATGCAGCGGTTTACCGCGCCGGCTAGGATGGCCAGCAAAGCATCGTGTTTCCCGCCCCTATCTTCTTTCCTGTATTTTCTTCCTACTCTTCTTTTTTGTTCTTGGCTGATCGCCCCATAGCTTGTGCTCACAGCTTGTGCCGATAATTTGTGGTTGCTGCGAGGCTTTCGCTTGTTTATCACGTCTGCGATTTCTGGTTTAGTCACCCTCAAAGTTTCAGCGTTGTTGTCGGACGAGATCATTGCATTCGATGAGAAGGGCGAGTGCATCGGGGTGTGCTCGGGTTTGAGAAGTTCTGGTGGTCATAGTTCTCGGTAGCAATGTTTGTAAGAGATCTCTTACAAACATTTAGGAGATTTCCTATATTTTCCATTCTGGAGTTTCCTTACTATGCACACATAGGGATAGCGAAGACAAACGGATTTGTTGCTACTCGTAGCTTTGTCGCTGATTGAGCTACGTTTAGGTCGTTAAGGATGACGCTCGTGAAAGGGAAAGGGCGCGATGCAACGGTTTACCGCGCAGGCCAGGATAGCTAGCATAGCATCGTGTTTCCCGCCCCTATCTTCTTTATTTCTCCTATTCAAACATATCTAATTTAATCCACGACTATTTCATGAGGGATGCATGAAGTATCTGATCTGTTTTGCTACCTGCTTTTTGCTCGCTGGCTGCGCCACACTTTTCCCTATCCAGGTGACTGACCCACGAACCGGCATTGATCGGTGAAGGCGATTTGCAGTTCGTCCTTGAATCATCTGCCGGCTCCTATCAACTCAATGTGTGTTACGCCCTCGCTTACGGCTCTAGACCTCTGGATGTCTACATCTACGGTTATTATGTCGATTCGCTGGATTTTTCTTCCACTGGTTCATGGTCGAACTGGGGGATCGCCACCCTCGATGTGGCGGTTGAAGCCGGAGAGCATGTGTTGAGCTTTAAAACCACTGGAAGTAGCGGCGCAAACATCGACAGCCTCGCCTTGCAACTATTGGATGAAACACAAGACCAAACCGAAACGGGAGCTGATTACGCAGAGAGTGATCCTAGTGTGCGTTATCGTTTGGAGGCTGAAGACTATGATGCGGCGTTTGATAACAGCATTGGTAACAGTGGTGGGCAGTATCGGCAGGGAGGTGTTGATATTCAGCAAACCAG
>DAITOW010000319.1:0-3240 GCA_036833965.1 Oleiphilaceae bacterium | reverse complement strand
GGCTTAACGCATCGCTGGGGCCAAAAGTATCACTCTATCTAAACTCTCTCAAAAACAAACTGCAAGGCTCTGATGCCTTCATCATGCAGTCATCTGGCGGTCTGTTAACACTGGATCAAGCAAAGGATCGGGCTGTGAACCTCCTACTTTCAGGTCCTGCAGGTGGGCTCTCGGCGGTTCGCCTGCTCGGCAAGCAAATAGGGCAAAGCAAAATCCTGAGCTTTGATATGGGAGGCACCAGCACCGATGTATCTCTTATGGATGGCGATTTCAAGCTCAGTGATGAAGGAAAAATTGCTAATTGGCCCGTTGCGATTCCGATGCTGGATATGGACACCATCGGTGCGGGAGGCGGGTCCATCGCCTGGATTGACGATGCCGGAATGTTACATGTCGGCCCCGAATCCGCCGGTTCAAATCCGGGACCTGCCTGCTATGGCAAAAATGGAACATTCGCTACCGTGACTGATGCAAATCTTGTCGCTGGGCGACTTCCCCGCTCAGCGAAGCTTGGTGGCGCTCTCCCGCTTGATTTTGATGCCGCCGCCAAAGCCATTGGACAATTAGCAGAACGACTTGGCTTGGGTCTAATGGAAACGGCACAGGGAATCATTCAGCTCGCTGAACAACAAATGGTTGGCGCGCTGCACAATATCTCGGTAAAGCAGGGGCATGCCCCAAGAGACTTTGTACTTTGCTGTTTTGGGGGCGCGGGCGGCATGCACGTCTGTTCGCTTGCGGATCAGCTGAACATGAAAAGAGCGATTATCCCTCGCAATAGCGGAGTTCTTTCAGCGTTTGGTATGTTGACCGCAGCTCCCATGCGCACAAGCACGCGAAGCTATATCAAACCGTTTGACCAAGTCTCGTCAAAAGAAATTGCTTCCGTATTTGAGCGCATGTTACTGGAAATAGAAGCAGACAGCCCTGAGTTGGTAAGCAGTGGCACAATCAAGCGACATCTGGATCTGCGCTATCTGGGCCAAAGCTATACAATTGAAGTGGATTACAATCACGAGAGTTGTGAGGCATTTGGGGCGGCACATGAACAGCGCTTTGGCCATCGCCTCAATAAAAGGCTGGAGTTGGTCAACCTTAAGCTAAGCGTTGAAGGAAGTGCGAGTATCCAGTCTCTAAATCCATGGCAAAATGATGATAAAAAGGAAGACTGCCTTACAGAGCAGGGTTGCAGGATCTACGATCGGGAGAGCTTGCCTAACCTCACCAATCTTGAAGGCCCTGCAATTATTACCGAGACGATCTCGACCACCTGGATTCCGGAGGGCTGGTCTTTTCATTCAGATCGTTGGGGCAACCTGATTCTGGAACGATCCCACTGTTAGCGCGCTGCCGCTTGAAACAATCGATAGCTCACTTGTCCGGCTTTTTTGGCTTTTAACTCTTGCCAGGACGCGGGCACAACAAGCGAGCTTAATTCTGCTTCCGTTTCCATATATATCAGCGCATCCGGTGCGAGAAGGTCGGTACTCTCTAACAGATCAAGTACTTCGGCCATCAGGCCCAAACGAAAAGGCGGATCAAGAAAAATAATATCAAAGCCCTTTGAACCTTCCACCTGCTTTTGAAGAAACCCCAACGCATCCTCGTGAGCAATATCCGCTTTAACGCCCAGCAGCTCCTTGTTTTGGCAAAGCGACTTGTACGCTGCAGAATTGAGTTCGACAAACTGCACCTCGCTGGCCCCCCTGGAAGCGGCTTCAAATCCCAAGGCGCCACTTCCGGAAAACAGATCAAGTACCCGCGCACCACTGATGGCATTTTGCAGCCAGTTAAACACCGTCTCTCTGACACGATCAGTTGTCGGTCGTAAACCTTCAACCTCCGGAAAGCCCAAGCGACGACTTCTATGCTCTCCACCAATGATCCGAAATGAACCTTGCTGGTTTTTTTGTGGCTTGCGGTTTTTTTTAACTCGGCCTGGCATTAGAATTTAATCCATTAGCGCGCATTATATGAGCTCAATAATAACAATCTTGCTATTGTAGTGTGGACAGAGTTTCTATCAATCAAATTGTTCGGTCACGTTGATATGTGCAGAACACGTCTTTGGAAATCACATGGATAATCATCTTCTAATCGGTTTGGCGCTCATTGTCGTCATTATTATCGCTTTTGTTATCGACCTTAAATCACGCAAGGTTCAGCAAAAGTCTTTACCTCCTCTTGCCAAACCCGAGACAAGCAAATCGGCTGAGATAAGCGCACCAGAACCAGTCAGCGAGCAAAAGCCCGATGTCGCCGAAGCAGTCATCGAAGAAAAGGTCGAAACGCACGCGCCTGAAGCTCCGATAACGGAAGTTGCTCAAGAAGCAATAATCGAAACAGAACAACCTGAACCGGAGATAGCTTCCGAGAGCTTATTCTCCCGGATGGTATCCGGTCTCAATCGCACACGGGGCCAGTTAAGTCAGGGGCTTGGCCAACTTCTGATGGGTAAAAAGGAGATTGATGAGGATCTTCTGGAAGAGATTGAAACCCAACTGTTGATGGCCGACATCGGTGTTGAGGCATGCACACAGGTGATTAGCGCTATTACCGAGAAGTCGGAACGCAAGGAATTAAAAGATTCCGAAGCGGTGTATCAGGCCCTGAAAGCGGAACTCGCCACCCTGCTTGTTAACAAGCAGGCTCCTCTGGAGATCCAAAAACAGGATACGCCTTTCGTCATTCTAGTGGTTGGCGTGAACGGCGTTGGCAAGACAACCACCATCGGAAAAATGGCCAAACGTTTTCAGAATCAAGGCCTATCTGTCATGCTGGCCGCAGGTGACACCTTCCGTGCAGCTGCTGTAGAGCAATTGCAGGTATGGGGTGAGCGCAATAATGTTCCGGTCGTAGCACAGCATACTGGAGCAGATAGCGCTTCTGTCATCTTTGATGCTGTTGAATCCGCACGTGCTAAAAAGGTTGATGTGGTCATTGCAGATACCGCAGGACGACTACAAAACAAAGACAACCTGATGAGTGAACTGGAAAAAGTTGTTCGGGTAATGCGCAAAATCGATGACACCGCGCCGCATGAAGTGATGCTCGTTCTCGATGCCGGTACCGGACAAAACGCCTTGAGCCAGGCACAAATTTTCCAGCAAGCTGTTGGTGTCACTGGTATCAGCCTTACCAAGCTGGATGGCACGGCAAAGGGCGGCATCATTTTTGCGATCGCCAAACAATTGGGTTTACCAATACGGTTTATCGGCGTGGGCGAACAGATTGACGACC
>DAITOW010000318.1:0-3251 GCA_036833965.1 Oleiphilaceae bacterium | reverse complement strand
TTCATCCACCACCTTGAAAGCGCGCCTTTTGAAAGAACAGGCATCTCCCCACTGCCAGAGGAATGGCTCGCAGGCGTTCCGGGCAAGGTGATTAGCGGATTGCACATCGACATAGATCCGCCACCATCCGAGATCGACATCGAATCCCTGCGCGGTCATTTTGAAGGACACCGACTTATAAGCAGTTTTGTCCATGAAAAGCGGGCCCAGATCTGGACCGCCTATCGAATCCACAGCGATAACATGGGGCGCTTCCTGATCTTTAATCATGACCTGAATCCCTGCCAAACTGGTCGATTGGTTCGCCGCATCCTCGAGCTTGAAACATACCGAATGATGGCCTTGCTGGCCTTTCCGATCGCTAAGGAGATTGCACCTAAAATCCGCGGCATGAATCTGGAGCTTGCCGAAATCATCACCCAGATTAACAAAATCAAAAATCTGGAAGACGAGCGGCGCATGATGAGCTCCCTTACCGAGCTCTCGGCAAACATCGAAAAAATCATTTCTGATACTCACTACCGCTTCTCGGCAACAGATGCTTACTACCGTATTGCGAAAAGCAGAATTGCCGAACTTGAAGAAACGGAAGTGTGCGGCTTGCAAACCCTGGATGAGTTCCTTACCCGCAGGCTCAAGCCGGCATACTTCACCTGCGATACGGTCGGCAAGGATCTGGACGAGCTTTCCACGCGAATTGATCGCGCCAGCGAACTTTTGCGCACACGTATGAGCCTCACAATCGAATCGCAAAACCAGCGACTCCTGCAGTCAATGAATCACCGCGGAAAACTGCAACTGCGCATGCAACAGGCGGTCGAGGGCCTTTCTGTTGCAGCAATATCCTATTATCTGGTTGGTCTTGTGAAATACGCGGCTGAATCTGCCAAAGCCATGGAATTGATCAGTTCCAGCTATGCAATCGTTGGCGCAGCAGTGCCGGTTTGCATCGCGACAGCCATCTTTGGACTGAGACGAATCAAGAAATCCATACTCAGCGAAGGCAAAGCATAAACCTGTCAATAGACTTTACACTTTGCAAAATCTCATCCGCCAAAGAGATAACAAAAACTATACTTTTCAATAAATTAAAAACACTGGCATTAATCATGCTTATACAGCAATTCATTTGCAGTAACTAATATGGACGTGAAAATGAAATTGGCAAGTTTATTCGCAGCTGCGGCGCTATCAGCAAGTTCTTTAGCAAACGCGAACCTGATCACCAACGGTGGTTTCGAGGACTCAACGATCACCAGTGGCTGGACATACTATTCAGACATTGGCGGTTGGGAAGGCGACAATATTGAAGTTTGGGCATCAGGCTTCAACGGCGTTGATTCTTATGAAGGTGAAAAGCACGGCGAGCTCAACGCGCACCCATATGATGGTACAAGCTTTTCAATCTACCAAAGCTTCGACACCAGCTTGAACTCTTTGTACGATGTGTCCCTGGCTTACCGAGCACGCTCAAGCAACAACGAGTCTTTCCAACTTGAAGTATTCACTGGCGACCTAAACAACCGTCAACACCTGATTGACGTGACGCTCGACAGCCAACTGAATATTTGTCAAACCTACCTGGATGATTTTCTGGGACCAGGCAGCGAGACGTACATCATGCTGACATCTATTGTTCCTGATACAGGTACTGTTGGTAACTTTATTGATGCAGTTAGTGTTACTGAAGTTGCGGAGCCAGCAACGCTCGCTCTTATGGGCTTGGGCTTGGCAGGTTTGGCAGGCGCACGCCGCAGAACAAAATAAGTTTATTCAACGAATGATCAAAAGGCGCAGAGAGTCATCTCTAGCGCCTTTTTTATTTATCTGTTCTTTTCTTTCTGCTCACTCACTACTAACCACATTGCAATTTGTTCGACCAGCCATCTAAAGAGCCAACCCCTCTCCTTTAAGCTCTAACCCCACTCCGCTCTGACGTTAGACCGCAAGCCCTTCGTGTCCTCAGTATCCCCTGACTCGCCCGAACAGCTACTAACCAACACATCAACTCTAGCAGACACACCAATTCAGCCAGAGACACCAGCTCTACCAGAGCCCCTAATCAGCTGCTCTTAAAGGTTACCAATTCTCATCAATGCCCTCCTTATCAAGCTTTATAATCGCATCAATGCCGGCACATCAGGCACACAGTCCTTTCTGCAGACCGATACCACGATATGTTAAAACCGGAAATTTCGAGAGGATCCGTTTGGGCAAAAAAAAGCCCGCTCATTGAGCGGGCCTCTTCAGCGGAAACTTACTTTCAGATTAAATCTGGCGGCGACGCGCCATCACAAGCCCGACCAAACCCAAGCCCATAAGAGCCAGCGTTGCCGGTTCTGCAACCGCAACTGCGTTCAAGCCGATGATGTGGTCATCATGGTTGTCATCCATTTGCGCGCCTGAGTCATCAAAGTATAAAACTGCATCATAGAAAACACCGTTAAACGTGTAATCCAGCATCACCGCAAAGGACTGGGCAGAGTTAAATGGCTGGTTATTACCATTAATCACACCAGCATTGATCGTATTTGAATAAAAACCGAAGTCCAACAAACCAGCTGCAACATTTGAAACACTGAAGCTATCGCCTACAGCATTGTTCTTGTTGTTCAGACTTTCGTTGCCGAAAAAGAAATCGTTGTTGTAACCGGCTTCATGAGCCAAATAGGTAAAGGTCAAATCTACGTTTGTCGTGGCGTATAGGTTACCACCGATGTTGTATTCATCCCCTGCCACAAAATCATTGTTGTTTGGTGCGATATAGTTTTGGCCACCATCAACTGTCAACAAACCGGCCTGAGCAAATGCTGTCGCCGAAATCAATGCCATACCCGCCAAAAGCTTTTTAATTTTCATTGTTGTCTACTCCTACTACGATACTTCAAGAATAAAACTAAGAGATTCTATTTCTCGCATAGTAAGCGAAATTCACGCCATATTTATATTTTAAATATAAATCAAAAGCTTAAGTAACTATAAACAACCTCAAAAACGCTCAATGTGTAAAATTATATGACGCATACATCCCGTTATGTCGAAGCCTGCACACCATGCATCCAAACCGCTAAAGAAGTGTGGGCGTTTTACTGAAAAGCCTTTAGCTTGATAAGCAACTTTCCATCTTTCACTTCTACAGACTGTAAGCTGGATTTAGCAAGTCTCTGCTGCGCATCCTTGTCGTCCAGCTCAAAAATGGGCGTGGACGCCAAAGCTCCTGAGATCAGGGCTTGAACATACGGTTTGATCAA
>DAITOW010000317.1:0-3287 GCA_036833965.1 Oleiphilaceae bacterium | reverse complement strand
GTGCTGGCAACAATGCTCTCAAGAAAATCAAGTGGATTGGCAGCAGAGCTGACACCACCGGTACTTTTCTGATAATCGAGAAAGTCTGCAATCTGCTGATCAACGAAGCCTTTTGCTTCAGATACTTCAGTTGGAAGCGCCGCTACGGGTTCCATTACTTCAATCGCTTCAGCGAGATAGAGTTGGTATTCGTCCGCGCCTTTTTCTACATGAAAGTTAGGGACGGTATTATCGCGGCGGGCTGGTATCTGAATTTGAATGTCTTGGCCGGACGCACATTTTTCGGCGGTCGTTTCAAACGCCGGCTCACAGGCGCTAAGAAAAAAAGCTGAAGAAAAAAGAAGGCTCAGCTTAACAAAATGCTGCATATAGATAACTCGCAAACAACAGGATGGTTAGTCTTCTAAAGCGGAGAGTCTACCACTTTATAAGAGATGATGTAGTTGAGGATGCTTCGGATTAAACGCTATTGTGCGAAAACTGTGCACTTAATCAGGCTTGACTGACGCGTTTGAAGGTTTCATGCAAAATCAATGCATCGTTCGAGGCGCGGTGTCTGGTGAGAGCCATTTCATCGATTATTTGATTGTGCACATCCTGCCAACGTTCGATCTGTTGGTCGTTGAGCAGCGCGCTGATCGATTCGATTTGAAAGCTGTGTTTTATTCCGGAGGTTTTAAAGAGTCGATGAAGCCAAAAGCTGTCGAAAGTCCATGCATCGCAATAAACAAACGAATCACCAAGCAGGTCGTTAAGGGCATTGGCGACTTCGATGCACTCCGTGCCATTCAGAACAAGCTCATCCCGGGAGATGCCGTGAATCTTCGCAGCCTTTCCTGACCAATCTTTCCAGAGCACATGAGGCTTGATTAGCCATGAGTGCGTTTGCCCGTCAGGCATGCAAATACCAACCTCAATTGGATAGCTCTCAATCAGGTCGAGACTAGAGGCTTCAAAATCGATAAAGGTTGGATATACAGCTGACATAATAAGAGGCGCTTCAGAACAAGTTGGCTATGGTAGCCAGAGTTAATGGATGTCGCAATTACTGAATCCAGATTAGCTCAAAAACTGAGAAGTACGAACATTCAGTGGGTCTTAATCCCACGCCTTTGTTACCTGATTGCAAGTTTGCTTTGCGCTTTGGGCTTCAAAAGCTAGAATGCCAACCAAATGTATGGGGAGTGAGAGCATGGGCGAAAAGATCGTTGTGATTTATTCAGGGGGGATGGATTCCTTTACTGTTTTGCATGATGCGGTAAGAACAGGAAAGCAGGTATACGCTGTTTCGTTCAACTACGGTCAGAAACACTCCAAAGAGCTACATTATGCGCAGAAGGTCTGCGATGAGCTCGCGATTCCTCACAAGATTGTTGATATTACCGCCATTCACCAACTGCTTCTTGGGTCGTCCTTAACCGATGACATAGAAATTCCAGACGGGCATTACCAAGAAGAAAGTATGAAGTCGACGATGGTTCCCAATCGCAACATGATCATGATATCACTTGCAGTTGGTTATGCAGTGTCTATTGGTGCGGGATCGGTCTATTACGGTGCGCACAGTGGTGATCATGCGATTTACCCTGATTGTCGCCCCGAGTTTGTTCTCAAGATGGCGGAAGTTTCCCGAATCGCAAATTACGAGCCTGTCGAAATTGTTGCTCCATTTCTAAATGCCACCAAGGGTGAAATTTTGGCGCAGGGACTCAAGCATAATCTCGATTACGCAAAGACATGGACGTGCTATAAAGGGCGGGAGCGGGCTTGTGGCACTTGTGGTGCGTGTCAGGAGCGCCTGGAAGCGTTCGCAGAGAATAATGCAACAGACCCTTTGAGCTATGAGTGAACGATGGCGGTTTACGCGATAGGTGACTTGCAAGGTTGCCACAAGCCATTCAAAAAGCTCCTAAAGAAGATCGGTTTTGAGCGAGGAGTAGATGAGCTTTGGCTCGCGGGTGATTTGGTTAACCGGGGGCCGGACTCATTAAAGTGCTTGCGGCGCGCCAAAAAGCTCAAGGCAAAAATCGTCCTGGGGAATCATGACTTACATCTTCTGGCTTGTTACTATAGTAAGCACTCACTTAAAAAAAAGGATACGCTGGAATCTATCTTCGAGGCCGAAGACTGTCACGAGTTGATGGAATGGTTACGGCGACAACCTCTGATTCTTGTTGATAGAGAGCGAAGTATTGCGATGAGTCATGCGGGTATCCCGCATATTTGGACGATCGAAAATGCGATTGAATATGCACACGAGGTGCAAGAAGCGATCGCCAGCGATGATCGCAAAGTCGTGAAGAAATACTTTAAAAAAATGTATGGCAATACGCCAGAGCTTTGGTCGGAGGATCTAAAAGGGCATGATCGCTTGCGGGTGATTACCAATTATTTTACCCGAATGAGGTTTGTTAAGGCCGATGGCACTCTGGATTTAAATAATAAAGAAGGTTTGGAGACCGCTCCTTCCGGTTTTAGTCCCTGGTTCAGACAGCCTATGCCGCATGATTGGACTGTCGTTTTTGGTCATTGGGCCGCTCTTGAGGGAGTCACAGGAGACCCTCGGTTTCAGGCGATTGATACAGGTTGTGTCTGGGGAGGCAAGCTAACCGCACTCAATCTGGATACTATGGAACGAACGAGTTTCTAGATCTTGGAGACAAGCTTGTTGGCCTGATTCGTGGGCAAACTGCAAACAAGGAGTTGTCAAAAGATTCCTTGTTTTCTGCAGTACTTTTTAAAAGTTGGGAAGTGATTCTCTTGATGCTACAGCGCTATCGAAACTATCTGGTCTTGGGTTGCCTGGGCGCAGGCCTCTCTGTTGCTTTGGGCGCTTTTGCTGCGCATGGCTTGAAGGCTAGATTGTCCGAAAGAATGTTGACGGTGTTTCAGACCGGCGTTGATTATCAGGCGTATCACAGTCTCGCAATGTTAGTGCTAGTAACGCTTGTTTTGAATGCCAAATCTGCGGATGCAGAGCGCCATCTGAATCGCTCCTTGCAACTCATGTTGGCGGGCATCATTTTGTTTAGCGGTAGTTTGTATACTCTGGCGCTTAGCGGGATTGGCAAGCTTGGAATGATTACACCCGTTGGTGGTGTGTTGTTTTTATTCGCCTGGGGTTTTGCGATTCGAGGTGTATGGTGCTTCGGAAAACTGAAGCAGGAACTAAAGGGTTGAGGCAGTGAATATTATTTTAAATGGCGCGCCTTACGAGTGTGAGCAGGGCTCAAGTTTATTAGCCATTGCGCAGGCTTTGTCTCTGGAAGGTAAGCGTTATGCCATTG
>DAITOW010000316.1:0-3323 GCA_036833965.1 Oleiphilaceae bacterium | reverse complement strand
TGCCATCGACAGTTTCGGGACTGGTTCATCTTCACTAAACCAGTTAAACACTCTACCGATCGACATCATCAAGATTGATCGAAGTCTGGTCACCAGTTGCATGGCAAACAAGCAACACAAGATTATTGTGGAAACCTTGTTGGCAATCGCCAAGCAACTGGGTATCAAAACGTTCGCTTCCGGCGTTGAAACACACGCTCAAGAAGCTTTCTTACAAAAGAACAAATGCCATTTTGTTCAAGGCTTTCTTTACTCTGAGGCCCTGCCGGTAGAGCCTCTGATCACCTTCTTGACTAAAGCTCATGGACAAGACGACCTGCACTCAGGTGACCAGATCACGCTGCCTTTCGGCCAGGAACTTCTGTAGAAGGTCTCGCCTTAATCGACAAATTCTTCCAAATCACCATGCAGAGCAAGGAATTGCTCCGTTAATGTGTGTTTCGGCGCAAAGTAAATCAAAGGCTTATTATTCTGATGCGACTCTTTCATCTTGACGCTTGCTGAAAGCTTAACATCAAGGACCGGCAAGCCCTCTTCAATCAGCTCCTCCACAAGTTTTTGCGGCAGACTGGCGCGAGGCTGAAACTGGTTGACCACAATCCCTTCGACCTGCAAGGCATCATTATGATCTTCCTGGATGTCTTGCAGCTCACCCATAATCTGATAAAGAGCTTGTCGCGAGAAATCATCGCAATCAAAAGGAATCAACACACGATCTGCAGCAATCAGAGCAGAACGAGTATAGAAATTCAGTGCCGGCGCTGTATCGATATAAATGTCATCAAAATATTCTTCCATTTCACGCAATGCCGATTTGAGCTTATAGATCTTGTGCTTCGCCTCAAGCTTACGCTCTAGATACTCCAACTCGGGACTCGATGGAATGACAGACAAATTATCATAGGGAGAAGCGTGTACGAACTCACTGATATCTTTGTTGAACAGGTTGAAAGAAAGAGTCTGTTCAAAGAAATCCGCAATAGAAGGCTTGAGATCTGCAGCAGACTGACCCAAGAGATAATGTGTTGTATTCCCTTGCGTATCGAGATCCACAACAAGCGTGCGTCGCCCCCGAAAAGCACTAATTGCCGCCAAATTACAGGTGATGCTCGACTTCCCTACGCCACCCTTCTGGTTAAACACAACACGTATCATTTACTAACTCCCTTGAGCCTTGTTGCAGGGTAGCCCTGCTCACCAATTTAGAACTTTTTTTACGAACGGAACGGTTAAGCTTCGCTTTTCAACCAACTGTGCATGATCGAGCTTATCCAACACGTCCAATAATGCGCCCAAACTCCGCGAACTTCTAGCGTAGATATAGTTTAGGACCTCAGTATTCAAGATCATCCCGCGTTCAGCCGCCCTGGCAACAAGCGCAGATTTCTTGTCGTCATCACTTAACTCATCGACCTTGATGGTCAAGCCTGCAGCCAGACGCGACCTCAAATCTGGCAAACAAAAACCTGTATGCGCAGGCACTTCCCGGGCACTCACCACAAGCTGCTGACCGGCATCTCGAAAATGGTTGTACAAGTTAAAAAGAGCTTGCTCATAACCGGCATTCGCCTCGAACGCATCCACATCATCGAGAATCAATAAGTCATAAGTATGAAAGTACTCAAAGTAATCACCGAGCTCTTCAGCAGACGCTACCGCAAGAACATCCCGGGCGGAAAGGTAATAAGCACGCTTTCCCTGTTGGAGCGCAGCATTCAAAAGAGCAATGCTTAAATGGGTCTTACCACTATCCTCAATACCGACGAGGTAAACGAACGGCTCCTCAGTCTCAAAAACAGCAATTTTGAGACGCTCAACAGCGTTTGCAGAACCGACAGAGACAAAATTATCGAACGTGTATTCTTTTCGAAAACCCAACCCTAACAACAACTGTGGTGCAGCGCTCCGACTCACAACTCCTCCGACTTGAAGGCAGTCCGCGTCCGTCGCGCCCAAATGAAGATATAGTGAAGCCCGCTAACAAGCGTAACTGCTGCTACCAAATAAACGCCTGCCCCAATAAAAGCATCAAGGGATGCGTACGCAGAAAGGTGCAACAGCAGGACGACAACGTAAGTAATCTGAACAAAGGTACAGAGTTTGCCAAGCAAGGTCGGCTGTATGTCGAAACGATGCACTTTGTAATGAAATAACAAGCCGCCGACGACAATAATCAGATCTCTACCAAAAATCAGCAAAACCAGCCATAAAGGAAGCTCACCCAACCAGGTCAACAAAACATATGTCGTGATCAGCAGCAGCTTGTCTGCAAGAGGATCTGCAATCGCTCCAAAACGGGATCGCCAGTCAAACTGCCTTGCAAGGAAACCATCGACGCCATCAGAAACGCCAGCGATGACAAAGGTCAAAAACGCATGCTGATATTGCTGAGACAACAAAAAGTACGAAAAAGGTACAATCAGAGCAATACGGAGGACCGTCAGAATATTTGGTATCTGACGAGCCAACACCTAAAGACTCTCCTGACTCGTTAACCAATAAAAATATGCGGCTTCAACGGGCACAGCGGACTCATCTTCCTGCAGTTCGTCTACAGCATTGACGTCATCAACACCGACCGATTCCGGTTCAGCAGCAAATTCCGGTATGACTGCACGCATCTTGCCGGCTAACTCCACCTGCTGTTCAAAATTACCTCGCGATCCGTGAAGCCTTATCACAACATCAACCTTATCCTGAAATACGCGCTGGAGAGCGACCGTATCGACACTTGATAAGCTCTCGAGATGCTCGACCATTTTTGCATACTCGACGAAACGATTAATTCCGGACACTTCGACGACTAACTCCTGAGCATCTTTCAAGGGATCACTAATGACCGAAAACTGCTTCGAAAGGTCTCTGGCGATGCTCTCGTTCATCTCTCGCCAAACGCTGCGGTAATCCTGTGCTTGCGCTCGTCCGTTACGAGCAGAATTACCTGCCAACAAACTCCACTTTAGTTCAAGCCCCTCATCCGCCTCGTATACTCGAGCCAACAGTTTAATATCACTCGGATAACGCCGACTTGCCGCACCCACAGCACTTGGAAACAACCCCCATAGAGCATTAAGGTCAACTGCGCCCTGGTCTTGCAGGTCGCCAACAGGTACAAAAACAGTAAGACCCGATCGATCTGCTTCACTCTTGAGAGTCGCCATAATTTCCGGATAATCCGAATTAACCAAATGACGTTCACCCTCTCGCTGCATCACAACCCAAGCAAGGATACACGCCGCAAATCAACCCAAAACGGCCAACCAAGCGCGCTGATATTTTTAAATAAAGCATTGAAATAAAAAATCACCCCTAACAAATACAGC
>DAITOW010000315.1:0-3353 GCA_036833965.1 Oleiphilaceae bacterium | reverse complement strand
CGTGGATCGAACTGGCAGCGGCGATCAAGGAGTAGGCTCGAACAACGATACTCCTCCTGAAAATATCACCGAGACCGGAGGTGGTTGATCATGGCGAATAATTCTCCCTACAAGCACATCGGGTTTAGAGGCAGGCATCGTCAAACCGGAGTTGCGTTGATGCTTGTTATTCTGGTCTTTGCTCTGGTTTCTATTCTTGCGGCCGGAATCTATAAACGACAGAAACTGTTTATTTACACTGCAGGCAGCTTGGTTACGAATTCACAGGCCTATCAGTACGCGCTTGGCTCTGAAACCTATGCTCGCAGGTTGTTGCTTGAGGACTGGCGTGAAGACAAGGAAAAAAACGAGTTTGTGGACGGTGTAGAGCAAGTAGCGAATGCCTTGTTTCTTCCTGTTGATCAGGCTTTGCTTGAAGCTCAGTTCAATGATTTGCATGGCCGTATCAATCTTAATGATCTCGTTTACGTGGACGGGGTGCCTAATACGATTATGGCCACACGCTTCAAACGCTTGCTTGATCGCTTGGCTTTAGATCAGGTCAAGGTCGAACGTATTCAGGATTGGATTGATGAAAACCAGGAAGCAAGCGGCATCGAAGGCGTTGAGGATGGAGAATATTTAGGTCTCGATCCGGCATATCGAACTGGAGGTCAGGTTTTTAGTCACCCTAGTGAACTGATGCTGATTGAAGGGATAGATCTAGAATCCTATGAAGCCCTTTTGCCGCATGTATCCGCGTTACCCCAAGGACTGGCGCAGATCAATATCAACACGGCGAGCCCCGAGGTGATTCAGTCGCTGGTTGAAAATCTGGCGGATAACATTGCGGAGGAATTAGCTTCGAAAGCAAAAGATGAGCCCTGGAAGAGCGTGAAGGAGTTTGCCTCGGCCCCTCAACTCCAGGGTTTAAAGCTTGATCAGACCTATTTGGGTGTTGCGTCCAATTTCTACGAGTTAGCAACAAGAATCACGTTGGCTGATAGAAAAGTCAGGTTGCGTTCGATTTTTTACCGCTCTCAGGAGGATGGTACTATTACTTTGGTGCAACGTGATCAGGGACAAAAGTATCTGATTACTAAATCGGGCATTTAAATGCTTGAAAAAGTAGTTTTGGTCTGTGATTTTGTTGAAGGAATCGGTTAGTCTGATTGAGTCTTGATGCCGACACCCCAATGTTCGCAGGTAACTTTCGAAGTAACGTTCTGGAATATGTTACATACCAAAGGATTCGGGAATAAAGGCCGGCAGTTTGGACATGAGACTGGACTGCAGAGCAACTATGCTAATAAAAATGCTTGAGTTAAACAGATAATGCCTTACAAATTATTTTTACAGCCCCGCGCACCTTACAACGCTAATGCCAGTTTGTATGATTGGGCTCTCTATGATGCCAAAGGCCTGAAGACCACTGGCGGAAAGTCCGCAGGTATCGATGCGATACAGCAAGTGCTCATGCAAAACGGTGCAGACAATGTCAAAGCAGTATTGGTCTGGCCTGGTAACTTAAGTCTTTTTACGTCGATCACAGTACCTGGCAAAGGGGTGCGTTTTTCTCATCAAGCGCTCGCGTTTGCTGTTGAAGATCGTGTTGCCACGGATATCGATATGCTGCATTTTGCTACCGCAAAAGGCGCAAGCAGAAACGCAATGTCGGTGCACTGCATCGAGAAGTCACTGTTTCTCGCATTTTACGACGACATTCTTGCCGCTCGCCCGGAAATTGTTTTAGGTTCTGCCTTCGTGGATGCAGATTTACTTCCGCTGGAGAACTTCGATACGGTAATCAGCCTGGACGATCAATGGGCACTGGTCCGAAGTCAAGGTCAATGCTTGCGGATCCAGACGCAGAACCTTTCGCCGCTTTTGGATAGCGTTTTCCTCGCTCCGAGTGATGAGGCGGAAAAGACTCATCGAGTGAAAGTCTATGATCACAACACCGGAGATTCTGATCATAAAATCTTGCTTGCCGAGTTAGAACAATATCCTGGCGTTGAGCTGGACGTTGAATCGCTGAGTATCACTCCGCTGGATCTTCTCGCTGAATCCTATTTTCATTCGGGTGCGCCTGCTATCGATCTTTGTCAGGGCGACATGCGGATACAGAGCGAAAGTAGGGGCAACCTCAAACAATGGGCCTGGGTTGCCGGAATCGCTGCTTTTGCATTCTTCCTTCAGCTGGGCGTGTTTGTTGGTAAGGGTATGTACTATCAGGCTGAGGCTGATGAGCTGGGAGAACAGGCTTTAGCGGCGTACAAACAAGCGGTTCCTGGAGGCAGAAATGTCTCCGTGTCCCGTCTTGGACGAATAATTAAAGGCAAATTGCGCGAATCTGAAAGTGAAGTGACAGACATAGGTTTTTTGACGTTGTTAGGGGAGGCCGGTTCGCAATACCAGCAACGAAAAGGCAGTATGGATATTAACTTTACCGCTATTTCCTACAGCGCGCAGCGTGGCGAGTTGATTATTGAACTTCAGGCGAAAACGTTTGAGCAAATGGATCAGCTAAAAAATGCTATCGTGGCGGCCGGGCTCACGGCAAAAATAAGTTCGGCGGTGCAGGAAGACAATTATTATCGTGGCCGTTTAAGCGTCAGCCAAAGTTGAAGCTGATTGGTCGGTCTCGGTTTAGCAGGTCAGGAAAAAAACAATGAATAAGCAAGTAATGATCAACGCCAGAAACAAGTGGGAGGCGCTCGAGGCGCGAGAACAACAGAGCCTTAAGTTTCTTGGCATTGCTGTGGTGTTATTCGTTGCCTATTTTGCGCTTTGGGTTCCAGCCGAGTCCTACATGAAAGATTCAGAACGTTTGCGGCAGGAGCGTGCCGATTTGTTGAGTCTGGTTCAGTCCTCCCGCTCTTTGCTCGCAAGCCAATCCAGTGCGGCACAGGGGGCGGGCACTATATTGAATAGCCAGCAACTTGTTTCAACTGTTACGAACTTGGCCAAAAAACAACAGCTAAGCCTTAAACGTTTCGAGCCCAGTGGCGAAAACAAAGTAAAAGTCTGGGTTGAAGATGTCTCATTCGATGTATTGGTTTCCTGGTTGAGTGCCTTGGAGACCTCGGTAAATGTTAAAGTTGAACAGATATCAGTCGAAAAACAGGATAAGCCGGGTGTTGTTAGCGCACGTTTGACGTTAACATCCTGATCCCGAGTTCATAATTCATCGCTTGATGGAGGGCAGTGCTACATGCCGATGACCACTGATGAGATTGATGCGCGCGTTGTGCGTTTGGACGCGAGTGCGCTCAAGGAAGCGAAGGCAATTCTTTTTCGTGCTTATAAGAATGAACCAACGTTTAAATATTTGTTCCGGGCAGAGAAACACGGTTACGAACAGCGCGTGCGCG
>DAITOW010000314.1:0-3356 GCA_036833965.1 Oleiphilaceae bacterium | reverse complement strand
CTTCAAAGCCGAACTGTACGAAGCAACAGAGGCCAGAATAATCGCCAGGGCGCCCACCCCGATGATCGCCATCAACTTGTTTCGAATGCTTTGATTTATCCAACTCATCTTGTCACCAATTTTCTAGTTATAATGCTGCCATCATTAAAGCGCAAAAAGACCTAAAAGCAAGGCTGAAGCCTACTTTCGAGCACTATTCGATATAACGGCAAACAAAACAGATACTTGAACCTAAACCCGGGAGAAGGAATATGGGA
This sequence comes from Oleiphilaceae bacterium, assembly GCA_036833965.1. Taxonomy (GTDB): domain Bacteria; phylum Pseudomonadota; class Gammaproteobacteria; order Pseudomonadales; family Oleiphilaceae; genus PZPK01. Next base: position 3,099 of record DAITOW010000314.1, on the reverse strand, counting down.
TCAGGAGTCGATGCTCTTCAAAAACCTCTTGCGACCACGCTCACCAAGCCTTGAGAGTACGGGATATAAAAGACCAAGCAGGCCCGGAAAGACGCATATCAGACGCCCGAAAAGGCTGTCGGAGTAAGGGACGAAATACTCTAGCTTTTTTGACTTGCAGACGCTGTTAAATGCCTTAACAACTTGCTCAACGCTGGATGGCTCACTGATAAAGTTTAAAGCGCTGCCGCCATGCATAGCCTCGTAACGCAGCATCGGCGTATCAATTGCGCTCGGTAAAATCATCGAAACAAATACACCACTCTGCCGTAACTCTTCACGCAAGGCGATCAAGAAACCTCTTAAGCCGAATTTCGAGGCTGAATACGGCGCTGCGCCTTTCAGGGAAACGAACGCCGCCATCGATGCAGTGTTGATAATATGTCCAGAGCCTTGTGCTTGCATCTTTCTGGCGCATGCCTGATTCAGCCACATTGCGCTTTTAAGGTTAATGTCGACATCACGGGTCAATAACGCTCTATCAAGCGCAATCACATCACCCGGGGTGACAACTCCCGCATTTAAAAATGCACAGGCAAGATTCCCGTCAAAGCATTCAATCTCGTCACAAAATGCGGTCAGGGAATTCAGCTCCGTCAGGTCCAGTACCTTTAACGAAACCGACACAGGCAAATCATCAATCTCTGACTTGAGCTCACTCAGGCCATCTGCGTTCATATCGGCCAAGAGCAGGCTGTAACCCTGCCTGGCCAAATCAAGGGCTACCGCCCTACCGATGCCGCTCGCCGCCCCGGTAACAAGCGCCCAAAGCGTGTCTCTACTCAAGATGCGAGCACCTCTTTTAATTCAGCCCCGGGCGCATCCAAACGCTTAAAGAAATGCTCATCCAGATCAGGCCACTGAAACTCTCTGCGCATGTCTTTCATGGCCTTTTTGAACGTATTGGAGTTAGTATAGCCCTGGTGACGGTTAGAGCTGACATACTGAACCTTGCCCCCCAAATCCGGCTCAGACCCATGAATGAAGCTTTGGATCTTGCGCGCTTTTTCAGGATATTTTTGCTGGGCTTCAATCGTCCGCGCGATCAAATAGGCCATATCATCGAAAAGTTTATAAGCACCGCCATTGGTCTCAATAAAGCCATTGATAAACAAACCCGGGTGTTTGGGATTGAAGATTTTCATGAAGGTTTGTGGACGATTACTCTTCCATTCGAAGTAGGATTCACCAAGGTAGGGCAACTTCCAGTCATAGCCGGTTGCCAGTATCAGCTTATCAACCTCTACCGCAGACCCGTCTACAAAGTGCACATTTTTACCTTCCAGGTAAGCAATATCGGGCTTTGCCTTGATGTCTCCATGCTGTAAGTAGTGCAATAACTGCGTATTCAAAATCGGGTGACTTGATAAGACCTTATGATCCGGTTTTTGCAAACCGAGTCGCGTCAGATCTCCGTTGATCATCCTCAGTAGACCACCAAACACCAGCTGCGAAAGTTTTATCGGCATCCAATCACTTTGGGCCCCGAACACATCGGCAGGCATACCGAATATGTGCTAGGGCACAAAATGGTAGCCCCTACGCAAACTGATATAGGCATCCGCCCCCATGTATGCGGCATCACAGGCAATATCAACACCCGAGTTGCCAGCTCCTACCACCAATACTCGCTGGTTCTTCAGTGTTTGCGGGTCATGGTAATCGACCGAATGGATCAATTCGCCGGTGAAGTTTTCCTGCCCTTTCAACCCGGGCTGGTTCTTAAACCAGTTGGTGCCGCTCGCACAGACCAACCAGGGTGACTCATCAGTAAAACTCGAACCGTTTTTATCTTCAGCTTCAAGGCGCCACTTGCCGTCTACATACTCGACATACGTCACCTTTGTCTCAAAACAAATGTTTTCCAAGAGGCCGTAATGCTCAGCGAAGGATTGTATGTAGTTAAAGATCTGTTTGTTTGAAGGATAGTCAGGATAGCTCTGAGGCATTGGAAAACCGACATGCCCGGACATGGTTTTGGATGAGATAAAGTGCGCGGACTCGTACATTGGAGAGCCTTCATTCTCCAGATCCCAAATCCCCCCGACATTTTTATGCTTCTCATAAATCACATAGGGGATATCCAAAGCTGCCAAAGCTCTGGCCGTTGCAAGCCCGGCTGGTCCTGCTCCGATGATGATGACTTTATCCTCACCCTTATACTTCGTTTTATCTGTGTTCTTCGTGTCCACCCGACGACCCCTGAGCCATGCGATTGTTAAGCTAATTTGAAAACATGATCATTGCTCAGGTATGCTTTGTCAATATCGCAAAGCGAACAATGAGAAACAATGACAAACCTACGCCGAGTACCGACACAACATCGCAGTAAAGCGAAATACCAATTAATTCTGGAAACCGCAAAACGCCTCATAGGCGAGCTGGGCAATGATTCTGTGAGCATGCGAGAAATCGCCAAACAGGCGGAACTGCCCATCAGTTCCATTTACCAATACTTCCCGGATAAAAACACGATCCTCGAAGCGATCATGCAGACCTATTTTGACGAGATACGCACGGGGCTTAAGCATTTTGTCGATTGCTGCCAAAGCAGCGAAGAAATGAAGCAAGGCATCATTCAGGGGATCGATGAATTCTACGCTACCTTCAAGAAAGAACCTGCCTTGGCGATTCTTTGGGCCGGCCTTCAAGCCAACCCGCAACTGAAAGAACTGGATGCAAAAGACAGTCAGGAAAATGCAGAGCTACTTACGGAGAAACTCTGCTGCTTTTCTGAAACCGCATCCCGCGATGAGATCTACAACGCCGTGCTCCTGCTGCTGCACACAGCTGGCATGACTGTTCGGCTCGCACTTGATATGGAAGAAGCGCAGGCCATTGCATTTATTGAGGAATACAAAGCGCTGGCGCTTAGCAGAATTGATGCGCTCACCCCACAACAAACTTAATCATAATGCTCTAGAGCAAGGTTAATCGGAGAGGGCTTTCATTCGTCAAAACGCTGAAAATACGGGTAAGTTAAAGGCGCCAGGAGCAACAAGCACTGAACAGGACAAAAGCGAAAATCTGCTCGTTAGTGCCTGTAGTTGCGAGCAATTA
>DAITOW010000313.1:0-3363 GCA_036833965.1 Oleiphilaceae bacterium | reverse complement strand
ACATCCCGGTTGGGCTGAGCAGGAGCCGTGGGTTTATTGGGATGCGCTTGTTGAGGCCTGTGCCGAGCTTTGGGCTGATATGGAAGTGCAGGGGCTTGCCCGTTCCAGCATCGCTGGCGTGTCTGTGACGACGCAGCGCGGCACGATGGTGAATCTCGATAAAGATGGCCAGCCTTTACGGCCTGCGATTACCTGGCTTGATCAGCGGAATTCCGAACCGCTCGGCCATTTGCCAAAAATCTATGAAGCGTTGTTTCGCTTGGCGGGCGCCAAGGATTTGGTCGAACGCTATCAGCAGCGCGCCCAGTATTTATGGATTGCCTCGCAGCAGCCGGATATTTGGAAACGCACCCACAAATACCTCAATATTTCCGGTTATCTTAATTTTTGCCTGTGTGGCGAATACGTCGATTCACTGGCATCGCAAGTAGCGTATTTGCCATTTGATTATAAAGCGCTCAAATGGGCGCCTGAATCTGACTGGCGCTATAAGCTGCTGCCAGGCTTTAGCTCTTCCATGTTTCCTAAGCTGTATCGGCCAACAACGCAGATGGGAGTCATTACGGAAGACGCAGCAAGCATGACGGGTATCCCGGCCGGTTTGCCGCTAATGGCCTCTGCTTCGGACAAGTCTTGCGAGATTCTGGGGTCAGGCGGTCATACGAATGATGTGGCCTGCATGAGTTACGGTACCACCGCGACCATTAATACAACGAGTAAGCGCTATATCGAACCGATGCGCTTTATGCCGGCTTATCCATCGGCAATACCCGAGCACTATTGCTCTGAAATCATGATCTTTCGTGGTTTCTGGATGGTGAGCTGGTTCAAGCAGGAATTTGGTTTGCGTGAGCAGCGTATTGCTGAAGCACAGAATGTCAGTCCGGAAAGTTTGTTTGATGAGTTGGTCAACACGGTACCGCCCGGGTCAATGGGTTTGATGTTGCAGCCCTATTGGACGCCCGGTGTGCGCGACCCCGGACCCGAAGCAAAAGGCGGTATTATCGGTTTTGGCGATGTGCATACTCGGGCGCATGTTTATCGGGCGATTCTTGAAGGCTTGGCTTATGGCTTGCGCGATGGTCTTGAGCGCTTGCAGCAGAGAAACAAGAAAAAGGTGCGTTTACTGCGTGTGTCTGGGGGTGGCTCGCAAAGTGATGCAGCCCTGCAATTGACGGCAGATATTTTTGGTTTGCCCGTAGAAAGACCGCACACTTATGAAACTTCGGGACTTGGTGCTGCGATGGATACAGCCGTAGCTTTGGGTTGGTACTCGGATTGCGAAGCGGCGATTGCAGGCATGACGCGTGTAGGCAAACGTTTTGAGCCTGACCCCGCGGTGCACAAGATCTATGATCGCCTTTATAAAGAGGTCTACCTGAAGATGTACAAGCAGCTCCAGCCTTTGTACAAATCCATTCAAGACATCACTGGTTATCCAGCAAAGTAGCCACTATAAAAAAGCGGTTTCCAGAACGAAAAACGCCCCGGACAATGCCGGGGCGTTTTATGAATTCAATGTGAACCAAATAACTCGAAAAAGAGTGAAGCGCCTCAAGAGGAGCTTCACTTAATCGGGATACTTCATTTAATCCACAATTGAAGTCTAGTGCCGTCCAACGCTCAAGGATAGAAGCTTTCGGTAAGGACTTTTGTCTATGTGTTCATCTTTTGTTACAGCCTGTTTCTCCAGACTTTTAGAGAACAACTTGCCTTGGCTGCTCTTTGATAAATGGCCTAAGCAGAACGAACCCAAGGAGAGACAATAAGTGATCGTCGCTCTCTACAATCTTCAATTTGCTCATGATTAAATTGAATGAGCTGCTCCAGTTCGGCCGTAGCGGCTCCTGAATCAATAAAGCATATAGCGCATGCCGCGGAAATAGAGATATAACCGGCGGATGTTTTGAATGCTTGCTTGTCCAATCCTTCATGGATTCTTCGATACGTTGATAAATTACAGTCGTTGCTGTCTTTGAAGTGCGCAATTACTGCAAACTCATCTTGTGTTAGACGACAAACTTCATCTAGAGGCCGAACAAGACTTTTGATCTTTCTGGCTATTTGCGTGCCGAGTTCATTGCATACGACATTTCGATATTCGTTTGAAATCTGATCCCAGTTGCGAATGTGCACGGTCATGTAGCTTGTTGCGCCGCCGCGAGCTTCCGCATGTTTCTGAACTCTGCTTACTGCATCGCTGGCATGAGTGGTGTTGCCAAGGCCCGTGATTTCGTCCCGGCCACGCAAGGCTTTCAGCTTGTATATCTCCTGCTTCATTGCAGAGCTGTTTCTTTGGGATGCGTTCAGCATTCCGCTGGTTCGCAGGCCTGCCTTAACCCGAGGGATCAGCTGTTGATTGAGATCGGATTTAAGTATGAAGTCATCCATGCCTTGCTCGAGTGCGTGCGTTAGCGACTCGTCGCCGTCTTTCGCAGTGATTAGCAGGCAATAGGTGAAGTGATGGTCCGAGTCCAGTTGACGCACCTGCTGGCAAAGTTCAATGCCATCCATGTCAGGCATTAGCCAATCGGCAATCAATAAGTCACAGGCGCGGTTTTTCAGTAAATCAAGCGCATCATTCGGATGATTTACCGTACGAATATCTTTAAAACCTGCGTTCGAGAGCCGTTTGGCAATCAATGCAGCGCTGAATTTGGCATCGTCAACGATGAGGATAGATTGTTCGGACATTAGTCTGTTCCTTTGTTCTCACTACACTCTGCGACACATGATTGCATTCCCCGCAATCCGCAACTTGTGTAGACTTATTGCATCCCTAGTTATTTTAATTATTGTTCAAGTATAGCGGAGTTTAACATGCCTTCTTTCGATACGGTCTCAGAAGTAGATATGCACGAGGTCACAAATGCTATTGATCAAGCAAAACGTGAACTGGGTAACCGTTGGGACTTTAAAAATGTTGATGCGGATATCGTACTTGAGAACGGGCGTATTACTTTCTCAGCGGAGCAGGATTATCAGCTCGAACAGCTCATTGAGATCACGCAAATGGCTCTGGCCAAACGCAAGGTTGATTCCCGTGCCATGGTTGAGGCTGGCGATAGCAAGGCAGGCAAACTGGTTAAACGGACTTATGAGCTGAAACAGGGTATCGATTCATTGACCGCGAAGAAGATGGTTAAAATGGTCAAGGAATCCAAAATCAAGGTGCAGGCTGCCATTCAGGGTGAGAAGGTGCGAGTCACCGGCAAGAAACGTGATGAGTTACAGCAAATTATGGCTTTGTTCCGTGAGTCTGATATTGAGATGCCTCTTCAGTTCAATAATTTCAGGGATTAGGTCGGACTGCTCGTGCTCCCCGCTTTAATTTGCGAACGAGGGAATCGAGCAGTCACTCCC
>DAITOW010000312.1:0-3377 GCA_036833965.1 Oleiphilaceae bacterium | reverse complement strand
GCCCCGCCCACGCCGCAAGAGAGTACATCCTGTCCGGTGAGATACAAGCCGTCAATGCGCGTCTTCGGACGCAACCAGGTCTGCTGAAATCGCTCAGGACCATGCTCCAGGCCATACAACTCTCCGCGCGAATAAGCACAAAAGTAATCTGTCGATAGCGGCGTCGACACTTCAAAATAGTCAACCTTACCCCGCAAATGAGGCATCTCGTTGTAAAGCTGTTCCATCAAACGTTCACCAAATTTGGCTTTCAGCGCATCGTACTCATCACCGCGTTTGCCCCAGGGTGTGTCCTTCCATGCTTCGAAATATTTATAGGGACAAGGCGCGACGATTTCGATCGTTGATTTGTCAGGGTAGCGCGCCGACCATGATGGGTCTTTGGCAGAGGGAAACGAAATGTACGTGAGTGGGAATGGTGCATTTTTATCGGCATCAAATGCGGCAAAGTTGGCTTCTGCATCGTGACTTGGATAAAGCCAATAATTGGTCTTCGGAAGATTCAGTTCTTTTGGTGTGCCTTTTAACCCGATATAAACACCTAAGTGAGCCAGAGAAGGCGTTACGGTTTGCAGGTCACTAACATAGCCATACTGGCGTGATAGTTCACCATCAACAAGCTTGCCGAAGGTATTCCGGACACCAGCGTTACTAATGACCCGGGGTGCTTTAATGACGGTACCATCGACCATTTGTACGCCAACCGCCTTGGTATTTTCAACGACGATACGCGCAACATTCGCATAAGTGAACACATCACCGCCACTGCGCTGAATGACAGGCAATATGGTCTCCGCAATCCTGGATGCGCCACCAATCGGGTAATAGCCACCATTCAGGTAGTGACGCGCAATCAGCGCATGAATAATAAAACTCGATTCTTTCGGCGGTAAACCACAGTCTCCCATCTGGCCTGTAAGAACAGAAATCAAACGAGGATCGTCCGTCAACGACTGAAGTACCTCATACGTCGTTTTCTGAAAGTAAGCGGGCAAAAGCAAATTCTTCAGTCGGCTGCTTTTCTCAGCAAGGACCTCCGGAAGAAGCTTGTCAGCGGCATACAAAGGCATCAGCCCGCTAACACGATCAAGCATGCTCAGGTAACGCTTTATCGCCTTTTTCTCTTTAGGAAAGGCCCGACTTAAATCATTCAGGAAGTTCTTTCGACCAGCTCTAAATGTGAAGGTCTCATCACCAAAGGTAAACCGATCATACGCCTCATCCATCGGCGCCCACTTCAGTTGGCCATCGGTAATATAATCAAACACCTGGCGCATGGTGGACAAGCGGCTGCCCATCTCACCAATGTAGTGCACACCAACATCCCACTCGTAGCCATTGCGACCGTAGCTATGGGTATAACCGCCTGCCGTGTAATGCTGCTCAAGCACCAGTACACGCTTTCCCGCCTTAGACATAATTGCAGCCGTGGTCAGACCGCCAATTCCGGAGCCAATGACGATGGCATCAAACTCGCCGTGAACACGTTTCGGTCGATAGCGCGTCCCGATTCTTAAAGCACTAGGAGAAGGAGCGAGTGTTTTTTGCTTATTGGTCATGAGTTTTCCATTCTTAGTTATTGATAACAGCATACTCCGATCATATTTACACTGTAAAGACGCGTTTGGATCACGTATCGCGAAAGAGAAAAAAGCGGAGAAAGCAGTAATCAAATTACATCGCAGCCAAATGCCGGAAAAACTTTTGCCGTAACATTTATCAGAACAAATATGAGAAAGGGTTTGACTTGTCTCTGGCTACTCTATACTGTGGCGCTCTAGCTCGAAAGCAAGCGTATTTTTTACACTCTCCATTGCGTTGTCCCTGACAAGTTCCTCGTCCTGTAGTTTTTAAATTGTTGGTTTTTTTCCCGCTATTCATGCCTCATGAAGGCACACTTATACTTATCTACAGGATAAACATTATGTCTAATACAGTAACTGGTACAGTTAAATGGTTTAACGAAGCAAAAGGTTTTGGTTTTATCGAACAAAAATCTGGCCCAGACGTTTTCGCCCATTTTAAATCAATCGTAAGCTCAGGTTTCAAAACGCTGGCCGAAGGTCAAGCAGTCGAGTTTACAGTTTCTCAAGGCCAGAAAGGCCCACAAGCTGAGAACATTGTAGCTATCTAATCGCTGCAAACTACTCTGAAAAGGCAAGCTGTAACAGCTTGCCTTTTTTTTACCTCGAATAATCCTACATTCCATTCAAACGAATGATGCGGAGCGCGTTTCTCTCTTCCAAACTCAATGCGTTAGTCCTTTTATAGACTAAGGTTATTTATCTCAAGATACCGTCTGCACCGAGGGTCTATGAAAACCACATTAAGTGTTCTCGAAAACAGATCCGAAAATACGATTATCTTGATGTCGCTAATCTTGATCCTGATTTTGTCAGGTGCCTGCTTCGTATTTCAGGCCACGATAATATTGCTGCCCCTGTATATCATCCCAATCCTCCTCGTAAGCTGGTATGGAGGAAGCAAAACCGGCATTTTACTGTCCATTTTTTCTGTTATTACTGCCAACGCCCTAAATCTTTACCTTCCCTATTTTGAGTACTCAAAACATACATTCCTTTATGCAAGTATCGCCTTGTTTGTCTGCAGTATTTTTGTCGCCACGATCGTGACGAACTTTCGGAAAGTACACCAGCAAGAAATAACCGCTGCGAATACCGATGTCCTTACAGGGGCTCTGAATGCCCGATCGTTCCATATTGAGCTGGCTAATGAGATTCTCAGGTCAATCAGATACAAGCACGTTTTCTCCTTAGTTTATATTGATATCGACAATTTCAAACGTATTAACGATACTTTGGGACACTCGCTTGGCGATGAACTGCTGATTGCCGTCGTCAAGACACTTAAACGCTCTCTTCGAAAAACAGATTTAGTCGCCAGAATCGGAGGAGATGAATTTGCTTGCCTGCTTCCGGAAACGGAGATTGAAGCAGCGAAGGAAGCATATTCAAAAGCCCGAGAGTCCCTTGGCAAAGAGATGCGTAAAAATCGTTGGCCAGTCACATTTAGCGTAGGTGTTGTTGCATTTGATAAGACGCCCGAAGATCTGAAGCAAGCAATCCGGATTACTGATGAGCTAATGTACTCAATCAAAAATGCTGAAAAAAACAATGTTGAATATAGCGTTTGGTCGGGCGCCTAGTGGAACTCGCCTGTTCGCCGTTTAGGCAGGACATAAAAACTGCTCGCCGTAGCGAAGGGGGTATTAAATGATCCAAATAAAGAATATCGGAATGCGACTGATGCTTGCAGCATTGCTGATTTCGACATTTCTGACCGGCTGCAACGAAGAGACACCAACAAGCGCCCCTGACACCAACGAAACCGCTACATCGGCAGCGCTTTATTACAAT
>DAITOW010000311.1:0-3384 GCA_036833965.1 Oleiphilaceae bacterium | reverse complement strand
GTAATATCCAACATGGTCATTGTGTCGACCATTTTGACGCCAGTGGTCGGGCGCTGCAGTTCGATACGATAACTTGCGTCTTCTAGCAAGTTGTTTGCAACATCCGGTGAGACGGCAAGGGGGCGCGCAAGTCCGATCATGTCACACGCATCGCTATCCAACGCTGCTTGCATGGCGCTGGCTGATCGAAAGCCGCCTGTAACAACGAGAGGCGTTGAGATTTGCTTGCGAATACTTTCGGCGAATTCCAAAAAATAGGCCTCGCGCTTTGCCGTACTGCTCGCAACTTTATGCCCGATCATGCTCGGGCTTTCGTATGTTCCACCGGAAACTTCAATGAGATCTATCCCCAGGCTTGATAGCTTTTGGATCACTTGCATCGCTTCTTCGTGCGAGAAGCCGCCTTTGGAATAGTCCGCAGAGTTTAACTTAATGCCAACCGGGTAGTCCTCGCCGACCTGTTCACGAATTGCAGCATAAACTGCTTCGACAAAGCGCATTCTGTTTTCCAGTGATCCACCCCACTTGTCTTTGCGCTGATTGTGGTGGGGAGAGAGAAACTGACTCACGAGATAGCCGTGCGCGCCGTGTATCTGAACACCGTCAAAACCGGTTTCCTTGGCAAGTCGGGCGGCATTAGCAAAGCGTTTTATGATGGCTTCAATTTCGTTGTCATGCAGTGCACGAGGGCAAGCAAAACTCGCTTCCAAACCGCCACCTAAAGGAACCGCAGATGGCGCGACTGGCGCGCTGTTTAAAAATTTCGGGATCTGCTTTCCCGGATGATTCAGCTGCATCCAGACGGTCGCTCCGGATCCTTGTGATGCTTTCGCCCAGCGACGAAAAGCATCGAGATCGCTTTGCTCATCAAGTACTACGTTCTTCGGTTCGCCCAGAGCTGTGCGGTCAATCATGACATTTCCCGTGACAAGAAGGCCTGTTCCGCCTTTTGCCCACGTTGAATACAGGCGTTCGAGTCGCGCATCCGGGTTGTGCTGTTTGTCGCCCAACTGTTCGCTCATTGCAGATTTGAAAAGACGATTTTTAGAGGTTGTTTTGTTGTTGATGCTAAAAGGGCTATTTAATGCTGGCATGCTGTGCTCGGGCTAGTTTGTTGTTTCAGTCTTGCTGGAGATTTCTCTCCATTCTAGTGATTCGCAAGCTTACGCACTTTGTGATCGTAAGAGTAGGTGTTGGCCGAATTTGTTTAGAACGTGCCTCTCGAAATACCAGCAGCCGTCAGGAATGATTCAATCTGGTCGATACATTGGGCCTCAATATTTTCGTTGGTGTCGAGCCAAAAAATGTCTACGCCTTTTTTCTCGATGTTGCGAAACCATTTTTCCTGCTGCTTGGCAAATTGGTGGATGGCACTCTGCAGCTTTTGGAACATATCGTTGTAATTCAGTTCGCCGCGCAAAAACAGGGATAAATAACGGTACTCCAGTCCGTAGTGCTCTAATGCCGAATGCGAAACGCCTTGAGCGAGCAAGGTTCTCACCTCATCGATCATACCTTCGTCCAATCTGCTCTTGAGTCGCTGGCTGATTCGTTGGCGTGTAATTTCCCTTTGAAATTGCAGGCCGATAGTGAGTGGCTTGAATTCAGGCCAGCGAATGAAGTCGGAGCCGTTTCGTTCGGCGCACGCAATTTCGATGGCGCGTATGGTTCGCTGCTTGTCGCTTGTATCCGTTTCATTATGTTGGCTGGGGTTTAGTTGTTTGAGTTCCTGAATAAGATCGTTGTGATTGCGAGCTTCCAGGCTTGATCTGGCTGCTTCATCAACGGGCGCCTTTGCGAGTTCATAGCGGCGAAGCACCGCATCAAGGTACATTCCTGTCCCACCGACCAAAAAGGGGACTTTATGCTTCTGCGTGATTTCCTTGAACGCTCCGCTAAAGTCCTCAGCAAAACGGTAAAGGTTATATTCTTCTCCTGGCTTCGCGATGTCGATGAGGTGATGAGGGATCTCACCATATTCTTCTAAATCCTTGCCTGTGCCAATGTCCATACCGCAGAAAACCTGACGGGAGTCTGCCGAAATGATCTCGCCTCCAAAATGTCGTGCCATTTCGACACCCAAGCGTGTTTTTCCGCTTGCTGTTGGGCCCAGAATGACGATTAGTGGATGTTTTGAAGATATTTGCATGACTTTGTTCAAGGTTTTGAGATGCTAGGGGCTGGTGCGCTTGAATCCCGTTGCACGTAGTTATAGGGTATCCGCCCTCTCAGGACTGCCTATGTTAGCAGTCTTTAAAAGGATTTTGTGGACAAAAAGTTGTATCAAGCGTCCCCTCATCGATAAAAATAATCGTGGGCTGTATACATAGAATATGAAGTTATGGACAAGCAACGCCGGTTTTTCTCTTACCCGCTTTAGGCGATCTCTTGTTGCTTGCATCTTGCTTGCTCTCATCTCTACCTCCTCTTTCGCTTTGGAACGCAAGGTTTTCTGTGTTTGGGATCCTGTCGGTCGAAGTGGGCCTGTCATGGCGTTTTACTCGGATCTAATTCCAAAAGCTCAGGCATGGGGGCTAAGCATTCGCTTCATTGCCTATACTGATGAAAAGGTGGCTGCAAACGATTTCAAGGCCGGAAAGTGCGAAGCGGTGTTGTTAAGCGCGATTCTTTCCCGTCAGTTCGTAAAGTTTGGCGGAACGATGGATGCGATTGGAGCGATCAGCTCTAAAGAAGGGCTCGAGATGGTGCTTAAGACGCTCGCGCGCCCCAGGGCTGGCCAGTTGATGACCCAGGGGCAATTCGAGGTTGTAGCGACCTTCCCGGTAGGTTCCATGTACGCTTTCGTAAACGATAGAAGCATTAACAGTATTGAAGACTTTGCAGGACGCAGAATTTCGGTCTTGAACAATGATCCTCAGGCCTTGAAATTCGCCAGCTTAGCCGGCGCTTCGCCTGTTGCTACGACATTGTCGACCTTTGCCCCCATGTTCAACAATGGGGCCATTGATATTCTGCTTATGCCTGCGCTCGCATATAACACCTTTGAGTTGTATCACGGGCTTGGGGAGCGGGGTGGCATCATCGATTATCGTTTGTACTATGGCATGCTGCAGACAGTCGCGAGAAAGAGCGAGTTCCCAGATGATTTCGGACACAACATGCGTAATTACATTTTTACCCGGTTGCGAGCGATCGACAAACTCGTTAAAGATGCCGAGGAGGAAATTCCTGCGCATTACTGGATTGATGTTGATCAGTTTACCAAAGACGATATTGATCACTTCAGCAAGCGCGTTCGAGTCGCGTTGAAAGACGACGGGGTAAATCACCCGACTGCTTTAAAACTTCTCTGGAAAATACGTTGCCGTCTGGACCGTTCCAGAGGCGAGTGTTCTCGCCCGGAATAAGCGTCAAGAGCAGACG
>DAITOW010000310.1:0-3418 GCA_036833965.1 Oleiphilaceae bacterium | reverse complement strand
ATAGCCTGCCATCACCGAACCAGCGATCGAAGCCAGGCCTCCAACCATCACGGCAAAAAGCTCGGAGCGTGTCATGCTGGCAACATAAGGCTTAACAACCAGCGGCGCTTCTGTCTGGCTCACGAAGATGTTGGCTGTTGCCGACAAGGACTCGGTCTGACTGGTTCCAAGCAGCTTGCGTAATCCTCCACCCAAAACCTGAATCACCTTCTGCATGATTCCGAAGTAATACAACACCGACACCAGCGCCGAGAAAAACACCACCACCGGCAGAACTCGCAACGCAAAAATGAAGCCGCCACCACCGAAGACTTCAAACATCTTGTCGCTCACCAAACCGCCAAACATAAAGCTAATGCCCTCGTTGGCGTAAGCAATCACGTGCGCCACCGCTGCCGTAATGCCATTCAACGCATCGCGGCCGAAAGGCACATAGAGCACCAGTGCGCCTAGCGTAATCTGGATTGCCAGTGCCCCAAAAACCGTCCTCGGCTTGATCGCTTTCCGATTCGTTGATAACAGGAACGCAAAGCCGAGCAGAACACAAACACCAAGCAAACTCATTAAAATAGACATTCAGATCGCCACCATTGAAAACCGAATCCGTTTGCAAGCGTAGCAAAGTTTTCTTTTTTGGCGCGTTTTTACATATAGGACTGCTCTTGGCAATGCTTGCGCCCAGTCTGAGTCTCTGACAAGCTAAGTAGCCTCTGACTAATCAGAAGCTCCCCAAATAAAAACATAGAAGATCTTCATGGACGCATTTCTAAATTCCAGCTTCGTAACCAACTGGCTGCCCAGCCTGATCACCCTCTTTGGCTCCATCCTCCTGCTTTCGATCGCGAACTATTTCCTGATCGCACGCAGCAGTCTTCTGGCAAGTGGCCGCAGGGTCACGCGACAAGTCATCATGATGGCGCTGACCTTAACCTGCGTGGTCGCCTTCATCGTTTCCCTGCCGATTGAGGCGGAATTACGCAACCAGATTCTGGGATTAATTGGCCTTCTTATTTCCGGTCTGATCGCCTTCTCCTCAACCAATATTATCGCCAATCTGATGGCGGGGCTTTTGTTGAGAATCACCAAGCCGTTTCGGATTGGCGACTTTGTGCAAGTGGGCGATTTTTTCGGCAGGGTCTCCGAGCGAGGCCTGTTCGACACCGAAATTCAATCCGAGAACCGTGAACTGATCTCGCTGCCCAATTCTTTTCTGGCGAACAATCCGGTTGTCAAAACGCGTCCTAATGGCGCGATTGTGTCGGCCACGCTGTCCCTCGGCTACGACGTGCACAACAAAAAAGTAGAACCGTTACTTATTCAGGCTGCCGAAAACAGCGGCTTAAGCGATGCTTTTGTGCTGATTAGTGAGCTTAATGACTTTAGTGTGACCTATCGGATCTCAGGTTTCTTAACGGAAGTAAAAGGCCTGATCTCGGCAAGATCAAATTTAAGAAGGGCGGTGTTGGACACCCTGCACGAACATGGCATTGAGATTATGTCCCCTTCTTTCATGAATCAGAGACCAATGCCCGCCGACACAAAAGTAATTCCCGACATGCATTGGTCGAGAGCCCACGAAGAGCGGGTCGAAGCTGAAGACATCGTATTCGATAAGGCAGAAGCCGCTCAGCAGCTTTCCGATGAACGCAAACGCACTTACGAGCGCATCGCCGAACTCGAGGAAGAGCTTAAACAGGGTGCTAAAGAAAATCAGGAAGAACTGAAACAGCACCTTGCAGAACTTAAAGAAAAGCTGGTCGCCCTGAAAGAGGAAGTCAGCGACGACGAGCAAGAGAACAAAGCATCAAGCGAATCCAAACAGAACGGGAAATAATCTACACACAACCAAAGGCAGATTAAAAGATGAGCAAAACGATTCTGATTACCGGTGCAAACCGAGGCATAGGCCTGTCTCTGGCGAACCTTTATCAAAAACGCGGTGATAAAGTCATTGCGACCTGTCGACATATCAGCGATGCCCTGCGCAACCTGGACGTTCAGGTTATCGAAGGCATTGATGTACGCTCACCAGATGTTGGTCAATGGCTGAACGACGCTTTGGACGACACCCATGTAGACATACTCATTAACAATGCAGGCATCTTGCGAGATGAGCGACTCGGTCAGCTCGACTTCTCAACGATTGAAGAACAATGGCAAGTCAATACGCTTGGGCCACTTCGTATTACCGAGTCCTTGCTGAGTAAATTGGGGCCCGGTTCCAAAGTCGCATTTATCACCAGTCGAATGGGCTCAATCGCAGATAATACGAGTGGCGGCCGTTACGGTTATCGTATGTCCAAATGCGCACTTAATGCAGCAGCCGTTTCTCTTGCGCATGATCTTGCCCCCCGAAATATTTCGGTCGCTCTCCTGCACCCGGGGCTTGTTGGAACAGACATGATCGGAGGCCATGGCAACGTCACCCCTGATGAAGCAGCCTCGCAGCTATCCGAGCGCATTGATGGTCTGAACCAGGCCAATTCCGGTACTTTCTGGCACGCAAGCGGTGAAGTACTCCCCTGGTAGCTGCCCATAACAAACTCCCTGACCAAAGACCGCTCAAGAACTGGCAAAAGACGGTTTTTCGCCTAATCTGATCTCAACCTACAAGTTTCATTGCTTTGAGAAATGTTTTGGCGAAACCGTCCTATACCCAACTTGCATGGACGACGGCAATTCTATGGTTGCTGCTCGTGACGGTTCTGATGTGGCAGATCTTCGCTTCCGACTACCGGTCATTTCTCCATGAAAACGCTCCAGACCTGAGTCAGATGCCAAGGCTCGAGACAGGTGGCCTGACCCTGATTCATTATCTGGACGAGCAATGCAGCTGTAATCGTTTTGCCAAGCCTCATGTCGCCGACATTGAGCAGAGCTATTTGGACGCACGACACGTATACGCTGATAAAACCCGAGAAGTAGATGGTGTGACGCTGGGTAACTGGGCAATATCCAGTCCTTCTGTGAGCATCTTCGCCCCGGATGGCATGCTGATTTATCACGGGCCATACACAGCCGGAAGTGTCTGTGGTCAGGGAGAAGATCTGATTGCAACGCACATCAAGAAATGGCGAGCCGGCGACACGAAGCAATATTTTAATATTCTCGGCCAGGGATGTTTTTGCCCCTGGCCTCAAGCAAACAAGGGCCAGAGCGATCTGGCCGGAATGCAACCACGCACTGCGGCATAGGTGATTGAAGATTATGGAAAACAGCAGTTTAGTTAGTCATTACATTCGCGCAGACAAGGTAATGAAGCTTATTCTCAGCGCCCTGTTTGTGGTTTCACTTGCACTGGCTCCCATGTACAGCACTTGGATGGCCGCCTTCCTGATCGGCGGAGCGACCTTGGCTGCGGGACTTGTCATCAGTAGTCTGGCGCCCGGCAGCAGGATCAGCCGCATTGTAATGGGTG
>DAITOW010000309.1:0-3440 GCA_036833965.1 Oleiphilaceae bacterium | reverse complement strand
GGAAATAGGCTTCCCGAGTTCTTCTTCAATCTGGGCTCGAATAACCTCAAACTCGACCGGCGGCGCCTCCTTCTGCAGTTTTTTTAGCGCTTCGGAAAACTCCGCCGGAAGGAAATCCTGGGTCTGGGAGACGATCTGCCCAACCTTCATTACAGCACCCTTTAACTCGCCAAGGGTTTCAGTGATGTCTTCAGCCATTTTTCCATAGGCTTTTGACTTACTTAGTTTACGCTGCTCTTCATCCTGCATTGCGCCCTTAATCTTGTCGCCGGCGTACCTTGTCGCAACACTTGCCGTCATACCGGCCAGCTTTAAAAATCGCTTGGTCCGACTTTTTGCAGGAGACTTTTTAGAGGCCACGAGTGTCAACCTTCAAGATTTCAAAACGATGTTTGAACGATGCGTATTCAAGTTCAAGTGCCAGTTCATCTCCCTTATTGAGCACTCCGACGCCTTTGGGGGTGCCCGTTAATACTACATCACCCTTGCGCAGCGTGAAGATCGAAGAAATCTCCTTTAGCAGTGACCTTACGTCGAACAACATGTCAGAAGTGAGGCCGTTTTGAACAGTTTTGCCATTCAGCTCGAGGGTAAAGGCGATCTGTGTCAGATCCTGATGGTCATACGGCACGAAGCGGCTGAGATACGTCGCACCGTCAAATGCCTTGGCTCGCTCCCAAGGATGCCCCTTCTCTTTTAACTTGCTCTGCAACTCTCTGTCAGTCAGGTCAAGCGCCAAGCCAAGTCCGGCTATCACAAGCTCTTTACTCTCAACCGACGTTTCTCCGATCAAAATAGCCAACTCACACTCATAGTGGATGCCATTTCGCGGAATGATTAGCCTTTCCTGATCCTGGATGCTTGATTCCGGCTTTATAAACAGAATAGGCGACGTAGGAATCGGGTTGTTAAGCTCCTGCGCATGTTCAGCATAATTGCGACCTACACAGACCACCTTTGAACAAGGGGCCTCAAACTTGGATCCATCTAACCATGTCGCGCTATACAAAATCGTTTCCTTTTACAGCCTGTTTGCTTCAGCGGGGTAAGGTTAGTCGAAAATCTTACCCGGATTCATCACACCATTTGGATCGAATACTTTCTTGATCCCTTTCATCAGCGCAATATCTGCTTCGCTGCGCGTATATGACAGGTAATCTTTCTTCACCAGGCCAACGCCATGCTCTGCTGAAACGCTACCGTTATACTTCTGTACGATATCGAAGACCCACTTGTTCACTTGTACGCACTTGGCGAAGAACTCCTCGTTCGGGAGATCGAGCGGCTTGAGGATGTTCAGGTGCAAATTGCCATCGCCAATGTGACCGAACCAGATGATTTCAAAGTCAGGGTAATGCTCAGTAACGACCGTGTTAATCTCGGTAAGAAATTCAGGAACCTTAGAGACCACCACACTGATATCATTTTTGTAAGGCGTTCTCGGGGCAATCGACTCTGATATGCCCTCACGTAAACGCCAGAGGTTGTTCGCCTGCGTTTCGCTTTGACTGATTACACCATCAATTACCCACTCGTTTTCAACACAATATTCAAACAACTCCATGGCCGCGTCCATGACTTGCTCATTTGTGCACTCAAACTCAAGCAGGGCGTAGTAAGGAGCCTCACTTTCAAAAGGTGCCGGAATGTCAGCATGTCCGCGCACATGACCCATTGCCTCGTGCGAGAAAAACTCGTAGGCAGTTAAATCCAGCTTACTTTGAAAGCTCTTGAGCACGTCCATTGTGTTGGTAATATTATTCAAACCAAGCACGAGTACCGTCAGGTTATCCGGTTGGCGCGTCAAGCGCATGGTTGCTTCAGTGATCAGACCCAACGTGCCCTCTGCACCGATGAACAAATGCCGCAGATCGTAACCGGTGTTGTTCTTCAACAGATCCGCATTGAGGTTGACTATTTCGCCGGCTCCAGTGACCACGGTCAAACCAAGTACCCAGTCACGTGACATGCCGTACTTGATAACCTTAATACCGCCTGCATTAGTCGAGAGATTGCCGCCAATTTGGCTTGAACCGGCAGACGCAAAATCAACGGGATAGTACAAACCCTGCTCCAGTGCGAAATCCTGAAGCTGCTGCGTCACCACACCGGCTTGTACCTTAACGCTGCGATCGCTCGCGCTGAAATCCAGAATCTGGTTCATGTAATCAAAGCTGACAACCACTTCGCCATTGGAAGCAACCGCACCACCACTCAAACCCGTTCGGCCCCCAGAGGGTACGATGGCAAATTCAAGCTCGTTCGCTAGCCTGACAATCGCTTGCACCTGCTCGGTCGTGCGGGGAAAGGCAATGGCAAGCGGCGCAACTTCGTACATTTTTGTCCAATCTTTGCCATGACTCTCCAGTGAATCCGCATCGGTACGTAATTTACCTTCGTCAAGAACATCAGCAAGTGCCTGCAAAATATCTTCGCGCGTAGCCATCAAAACCTCTACATCTCTTTAAAAACAGCATTAAATTTTATGGGTGAGATTGTACACATCTGGCGGTGTAATGCACCTGACGAACGCACGCCCAAAATATGCGATATGAATAACTAATATTTACCGGAAAACAAGAGGTTCTAGCGCGCAAAATAGCTAACAAATTCGTGATTTATGGTAGACTCTGCGCCCTCTCATTTTTGTCGCTTGGCTAGATCAAACAAAACCAGCGCAAGCAACGCAACATAAGGGTATCACGAGCTCATGGCAAATACGTCTTTGGACAAAGCAAAAATTCGCTTTCTACTGTTGGAAGGTGTTCATCAATCCGCTGTTGAGACGCTGAATAAAGCGGGCTACACGAATATCGAATACTTGACGACCTCGCTATCGCAAGAGGATTTGATCGAAAAGATCAAAGATGCACACTTTGTTGGTATTCGTTCGCGTACTCAGCTTACAGAGGAAGTGTTTGCCGCTGCGGAGAAATTGATCGGTGTTGGCTGTTTCTGTATCGGAACGAACCAGGTAGATCTTGAAGCAGCAACACGCCACGGCGTTGCAGTATTTAACGCGCCTTATTCCAACACACGAAGTGTTGCGGAACTGGTTCTGGCAGAGGCCATTCTTTTGCTTCGTGGCATTCCGGACAAAAATGCCAAGGCACACCGGGGTGTCTGGTTAAAATCGGCTAGTAACAGCTACGAAATTCGAAACAAGAACCTTGGCATCATTGGTTACGGCAGCATCGGCAGCCAGCTGAGCGTACTCGCTGAATCACTCGGCATGAAAGTTTACTTCTACGACGTAATTACCAAGCTTCCCTTAGGTAATGCTCGCCAGGTAGACAGCCTGAAAGAGCTATTTGAAATCTCCGATATTGTAAGCCTGCATGTTCCGGAAACCCACGCTACGCAAAACATGATTGGCGAGACAGAGCTTGCCCAGATGAAGCAGGACGCGATCCTCATCAACGCAGCGCGCGGTACGGTGA
>DAITOW010000308.1:0-3449 GCA_036833965.1 Oleiphilaceae bacterium | reverse complement strand
CGATCTAGCACCACAAAGCTGTAGTCGTAAGGATTAGGCTCGGCCGCACTAAAATCTTCTCTGCCGATTTCCTGCCAGGCATCGCGCTCAAATTCTGGAAAATAGGCATCTCCCTCAACATGGGCATGCACTTCAGTGAGATACATTCGATCAACCAGCGGCAAAGCGCTTTGATAAATCTGATCGCCGCCGATAATCATCAATTCTTCACGGCCATCTATCTCGGCAATCGATTCAGCCAGACTAAAAGCCTCTTCCAAAGAATGCGCAACGCGCACGCCTTCAGCACTCCAGTCTCCGTTTCTAGTCACGACAATGTTGGTGCGACCAGGTAATGGCCTACCAATCGATTCAAAAGTCTTTCGCCCCATCACAATGGGTAAGCCCATCGTCACCTGCTTGAAGTACTTCAAATCATTCGGCAGGTACCAGGGCAGTTTATTATTGCGCCCAATCACATGATTTTCTGACAGAGCAACAATCAGAGAAATTCGCATAGTTAAATCACCCAGACTCTAGATAGCGATCGGCGCGCGTATACCCGGATAAGGGTCATAATCCAGCACTTCAAAATCGTCAAACTCATAATCAAAAATACTTTTCGGCTTGCGCTTGATGTTCAGCTTTGGAAGTTTTCGCGGCGAGCGGCGTAACTGCTCAAAGACAATGTCGTCGGTTAAATGATTGCTGTAAAGATGGCAGTCTCCGAAGGTATGGACGAAATCCCCGACTTCCAAATCACATTGTTGCGCAATCATGTGGGTGAGGAGTGCATAGCTTGCAATGTTAAACGGAACACCCAAAAACAAATCCGCGCTTCGCTGATAGAGCTGACAGGACAAACGCCCCTGCTCCACGTAAAACTGGAACAAACAATGACAAGGCGCCAACGCCATTCTGCCTTCGCGCACATTGTCCTGCGGCGAAATCGATTCATCCGGAAGCTCTGTCGGGTTCCAGGCAGATACGATCAAGCGACGTGAGTTCGGCTTGGTTTTAATCTGTTCAATCAAGTCGGAAATCTGGTCAACAACGTTTCCATCCTGCCCAGCCCAACTGCGCCATTGCTTGCCATAAATTGGCCCGAGGTCACCGTCCTCCGTTGCCCACTCATCCCAAATGGTGACACCTCGCTCGGCCAGCCAGTTGTTATCCGTGCTCCCTTTCAGGAACCAAAGCAACTCATAAATGATACTTTTAAGATGTACTTTTTTTGTCGTGACCAGAGGAAAGCCCTCGCGCAAATCGAAACGCATTTGGCGTCCGAAAACAGACCGGGTTCCAACCCCCGTTCTGTCACCACGATCTACGCCGTTATCCACGACATCCTGCATTAAATCCAGATAAGCCTGCATATAAACCTCTACTTCGACTCAGGCTGCGCATTGCGATGCGCAAAAACAATCATACCTACACCCAAGGCGATCATTGGTAATGACAGCAGCTGCCCCATTGTTAACCAGCCCCACGCGATAAAACCAATGTGCGCATCAGGCTCTCGAACAAATTCGATGATGAAACGGAACAAGCCATAAAAAGCCAGGAACATACCCGACACCGCATACATAGGTCGCGGCTTCGAGGAGTACCACCAAAGAATTAAAAACAACAAAAGACCTTCAAGAAAGCTCTGGTAGCGCTGCGAAGGGAGTCTCGCTAACTGCGATGGATCGGTAGGAAATACCATCGCCCAAGATACATCCGTTGCGCGTCCATAAAGTTCGGCCCCAATGAAATTACCGATACGGCCAAGACCCAAACCAATAGGAACCAGAGGCGCAACGAAGTCAACCAACTGCCATGGCCGACAACCCACCTTCCGGGAGAAAAGCGCCAATGCGGTGATGACGCCAATCAGGCCTCCATGAAAGGACATACCACCTTCCCATACACGGAACAACCAAACCGGGTCATCCAGAAACTTGGGAAAGTTATAGAAAAATACATAGCCGAGGCGCCCTCCTATAATGACCCCCAGAGCAGCAAAATAAATCATATCTCCCACATGCTCTGGCTGAAGCGGCGCATCTGCGCGTGCTGCTCTTTTCTTACCAAGGAGATAAGCGGCAAGAAAACCAAAAAGATACATCAAGCCATACCAATGCACTTCTAAAGGACCAACACTGACGGCTACAGGGTCTATTTTGGGGTAGGCAATCGCCACAAATACATCCTCACACTAAAAGAAAACAAACTTGATGCCGATGAGCAGCAAGCACGCTGAAAATAATTTTTTTAATACTTCCGAGTTCATCGATTGCGCGCTCTGTGCTCCGAGTCGGGCGAACACAACAGAGCAAACAGAGACCACAGCAACCGCAGGCAAATAGACATAGCCCCAGCTGTATTCCGGAGTGAGGGGAGAGTCTAGATTAAAAGCAATATTCGCGGTAGCCCCAACCAGAGCAATCGGGAACCCGCAAGCTGCCGCTGTTCCGACAACACGCCCCATTGGCATCCCGAGCCGATAAAAAAACGGGACACTCAGGGTACCTCCACCAATGCCAAAAAGCGACGAGACACTTCCAATAACCATGCCTGCCGGAAACATAAACCGCTTTGATAGTTTTTCTCTCGGTACGTAAGTTTTACCTCGGTCAAAGGCCATTTTGAGGGCAACAAAAATGACAAACAAACCAAGCAGCACTCTCAGGGCACCGCCCTCTAACTGCAATGCAAGCAATACTCCCAAAACCGAACCGACAGTAATACCCGCAGCAGTTTTAAGAAGCACGCCCCAGTCGACAGCCCCCAAAAGATGGTGTTTTCGCGTTGAACTGAGCGAGGTAAAAACAATACAGGCCAGCGAAGATGCGATGGCCATATGCGTAAGCACGGAAGGATTGAATCCCTGTGCCTCAAAACAGAAAACAAACACAGGAACCATAATAATGCCGCCACCCACACCGAATAGTCCCGCAATAAACCCTGCAAATGCGCCAGCTAGCAAATAAGTTAGAATAATCATAATCTAGCTCGGGTAAAACAGATGGATGTCGAAGCGTTGAGGCCTATGATAACAATTTTGGAAGGCGAAAATCCGTATGTGCCTGATAATTTTTAATTGGCAACCTGCAAGCGAGGAACCCCTCCTTTTGCTTGGCAATCGAGATGAGTTTTATCAGAGACCAAGCAGAGAAGCTCATCACTGGGAAGACAAACCTCATATCCTCGCAGGCAGGGATTTAAGAGCCGGCGGAACCTGGCTTGGTATTAGTGCGGGTCTGCGCTTGTGCACGGTAACAAACTATCGCGAGATTCCAGCGAAAGAGGGAAAACGCTCCCGGGGTGAAATCCCTACAGAGTTTCTTGACTCAAATCTCCCTGCAGAGGAATTCGCACGGGGGCTAACGAAACAGCATGAACAGTATTCAGGCTTCAACGCTTTGTTCTTTGATGGAAAACAGTTGGTCTACGCCAGCAATAGATCCGATGCGCCGATACAGATA
>DAITOW010000307.1:0-3489 GCA_036833965.1 Oleiphilaceae bacterium | reverse complement strand
ACTATCTACCGTCGTATCGAAAATAAGCTTCCGACTTGAACTCAAATCTTCGACTGGCTCGATACCGGCCTCTGCCAAGAGCGGCAGGGTTTCTTTCAGGATACGGCCTTTCGACAAGGCAATAACGAGAGAGTCAGACATAACTATATTCCAAACAACGACTTACATTAACCTGGTAGTCGCTGGATCTTGGCTCCCAATAACTGTAATTTTTCCTCAATACACTCGTACCCGCGATCTATGTGATAGATTCGATCAACAACGGTATCACCCTCAGCGACAAGCGCTGCAATCACAAGACTGGCCGAAGCTCTCAAATCTGTCGCCATCACCGGCGCCGCTTGCAACTTTTCAACGCCTGTAATGATTGCGGTATTGCCTTCAAGCTTGATATTCGCACCCATTCTCTGGAGCTCTTGTACGTGCATAAAACGATTTTCAAACACTGTCTCCGTTACAGAACCCGAACCTTCTGCAACAGCGTTCAACGAAACGAACTGCGCCTGCATATCGGTAGGGAACGCAGGATATGGAGCAGTTTTCAAGGACACAGCTTTTGGTCGCCGACCTTTCATGTCCAGTTCAATCCAGTTATCCCCAACTGTGATCTCAGCACCAGCTTCTTTCAACTTTACAAGAACAGCATCCAGGATATCTGCACGCGTATCCTTCAGTTTTACCCGACCACCCGTTGCGGCGGCTGCAACCAGATACGTACCGGTCTCTACCCTGTCAGGCATCACGTTGTAATGGGCGCCCTTTAAGCTGGCCACCCCTTCGATAACGATTTCAGCAGAACCATGACCAGTGATCTTTGCTCCCATCGCGATAAGGCATTCCGCCAAATCAACCACCTCTGGCTCTCGCGCAGCATTCTTCAAAATGGTGGTACCTTCGGCAAGTGCCGCGGCCATCAACAAGTTTTCTGTACCGGTTACTGTAACCACATCAAAAAGGATCGTCGCACCCTTCAAACGACCATTGGTTCTCGCCTTGATGTAGCCATCTTCAACAACAATATCTGCACCCATCGCCTCTAGGCCCTTGATGTGCAGATCTACCGGCCGGCTGCCAATCGCACAACCACCCGGCAAGGAAACTTCAGCCCTACCAAAGTGCGCCAGAAGTGGACCTAACACCAAGATTGACGCGCGCATGGTTTTCACCAAATCGTAGGGTGCGTTCAAATCCTTGATCGTTGTCGCGTTAATTTCAACGCTCATTTTCTCGTCGATCAACAATTCAACGCCCATCCTCCCCATGAGTTCAATCATGGTGGTAATGTCATGCAAATGAGGCAAATTACCGATAGTTACCGGCTCATCTGCGAGTAGCGCCGCCGCCAAAATAGGTAGCGCAGAGTTCTTTGCGCCAGAGATACGAATCTCGCCATCAAGTGCGACACCGCCACTAATAACTAATTTATCCATAAGAGCCTTATTAAATAATTGATTGTGCGCCTTATGCGCCTTGCGAAGACCACTCTTCCGGCGTAAAGGTTTGCATTACAACTGCATGAATAGTTCCGTCAACGATGTGTTGATTAAGGCAGGCATAGATCAACTGCTGCCGCTTCACTTTATTCAAACCCTCGAATTCCTTGCCAACAGCCCGAAGCTGATAATGGTATCCGTCTGTTTCAACAACAACATCCATATCGGGGTAGTGCGCTGTCACGAGCGCTTCCACTTCGTTTGCTTGCATACAAACACTCTTCTAAAAAGGTTAATTCTGATAGGTAATTGGCCGCGTATCATACAGCAATACGCGCAAGCACTAAAGAAGATGAGAGCGGCAAATTAAGCCGCAAACAAGAAATATTAATGAGAAGAAAAACTAATGACTGAAAATAAATTCAAGCCCACCCACTCGCGCCATATCAAACAGTCGCGCAGGCGGATTTTTGAACTCCAACTTAACATTAAGACTTTTAGCCTTCCGAATGAGACAGAGGCACAAAGATAAAATCTGGCTATTGTAGGACTCCAGATTCTCTAACGAGACCACTATGATCGGAGCATCGTGCACCTCGATAAGCTTTTCAAGCTGAGAGCGAACAGAGAGAATCTCAGAGTACGCGAGCTTTCCCCCCAGACTTACACTGCTATCAGGTAAGGTTGCAACCTCATACACTAGCTTTCCTCCTCATCAGAGACAGCGACCCCTTCAGAAGCTTTCAGCTCAAGATCAACAGTCCAATTGGCAATAACAGCCTCAATGTCACCCTTTTGAGTTTTCATTTCACTTTCAAACTTATCCCTGAACGCAAGGCCAATATTCACACCAAACACGATGACATTTTCCATATACCACCGACCATCCTTGTTCTTGTACATCGAATAAGTGACCGGGTAAATGTTACCATTCGAAGTAACGACCTCCATATCAACCGAAGCACGTTCATCGCTACGAGGATTAATCTGCGCCTTAACGACTCGCATCTCGAAAGAACCCTGGTCTACGATCGCTTTGGTATAGGTATTGAATAAACTGGTTTTGAAGTTCTCTACAAACTGATTTCGCTGATCCTTACTGGCTTTACGCGCATACTTTCCCATAACCCGCGCAGCAATCCTGCGAAAGTCTATAATCGAGCTGATAGCCCGCTCCATCTCGATATAAAATCCCTCAGGGTCAGTCTCGAAGCGAGGTTTCTGCTCCTCAAAGGTTTTAAGGATATCGTTGACATTTTTCTCTACGGCCGTCCTGACAAACTCAGCTTCTTCCGCTTTCGCACTCACCCCAAAGGACAGCGAAAAGCTAAGCAGTACCGGAAAAGCATAACGCAGCATAGAAACCATCATAAACCTCTTAAAAATCAGCCTGGCCCGAGGCAAAAGCCCCGATAAGCTTCTCGAGATTCAGCGCCGACTGGGTATCAAAAATCGTATCACCATCTTTCAGCACCTCTTCATCACCACCAATCCTGATGGCAACATATTTATCTCCAAGCAGACCAGAAGTTTCTATAGACGCCACACTATCAGCTGTCAAACCGTCTACTTCTGAATATATTTCCATTTCAACCAGCGCCGAATAGGTTTCTTTTTCCAGGGTAACACTGCTCACTCGACCGATCGTTACGCCGGCCATAGACACCTTACCTCGGACTGACAAACCGCCAAGGTCATCAAACATGGCATAGACCCGATAGGAATCTTTCTGAGAATCGAGCGACAAACCACTGACCTGCAGGGCCAAAAACAGCAACGCCACCATGCCCGCCAACATAAACAACCCAACGACAAGCTCGACGGTCTTGTTATACATATGCTTCCCTTATTTTTTACGTTCAAAAACCGCCAAACATGACAGCCGTTAGCAAAAAGTCCAAACCCAACACTGCTAACGAAGAATAGACAACTGTTTTCGTTGTTGCATTACTAATTCCTTCGGAAGTTGGAATTAGATCATACCCTTGAAAGACTGCAATCCAAGTCACCACCAAACCAAAAACAACCGCCTTGATCATGCCGTTCAGCACATCCG
>DAITOW010000306.1:0-3508 GCA_036833965.1 Oleiphilaceae bacterium | reverse complement strand
TGTCAGGCGAGCTTCGTTACCAGAATTTTTCTGATCTCAACAAAAACGACGTGAAGTATGACATCGGTGGGGTGCCCGTTGTAGGAATTAGTCTAGGATACTGGTTTTAGCTTTAGCCGTATGAAAAATGAGTCTCGCTGATCTGTTGATATCATCAAAGAAAAAAGGGGACGCATTTATTCTTGTCCGGCGGAACCGGTATGTCCGCTCATCACCAATTGCTCTTAAACATCGTAAACGAACGAAGCGATTCTTCCCGTCGCTCCTTTAGATCCTTAAGACCTTTGGCGAAACAAAGGTTTTAAGGCGCTGTCGGCCGCCGCCGACGAGATAAGAAATTTGTAGCTGAAAGGCTCTCGTGAAAAAATGGATCCCGCATCAAGTGCGGGATGACTATGGTGAGGTATCTGGCAGATTAGGATACACATTTCGTGCGGTGAAAATTATAACCTTCCGGTAGCAGCCTGGAATGACTTGCCCTCATCATCAGCAGTCAGCCCCCAATTTAAATCTCTAACAAAACAGGGCAGTGGTCAGAGCCCATGATCTGGTCAAAGATATCTGCCGTTTTGATTCTTTCCTTCAAGGCTTCGGACACCAGGAAGTAATCAATCCTCCACCCTACATTTTTTTGTCGTGCGCCAGCCCGATAGCTCCACCAGGTATATCTGTCACCCAACTCAGGGTTGAGTGAACGAAAGCTGTCTACGAAGCCGGCTGCGTGGTAGTTGTCCATGCCGTCAATTTCTTCCTGCATGTAGCCTGCGCTTTTATTGTAATTCGGTTTTGGTCGCGCCAGATCAATGTCCTTGTGTGCGACATTCAAATCTCCGCAGACGATCACCGGTTTGCTTTGCTCCAGTGTTTTCAGGTAATTCAGAAAGTCGGCATCCCAGGTTTGGCGATAAGCCAGGCGTTTGAGTTCGCTGCCTGAGTTGGGGGTGTAGACCGTCACCAGATAATAGTCGTCGAATTCCGCACAGATGACGCGGCCTTCCGAGTCATGCTCAGGCATACCCATGTCATAGGTGATTGAAAGCGGCTCGTGCCTGGTGATGATGGCTGTGCCGGAATAGCCTTTCTTCTCTGCCGAGTTGGAATAGATGTGGAAGCCCTCTAGTTCGGCGAGTGCTTCGCGTACTTGGTCATCCTGGGCTTTGGTTTCCTGAAGGCACAAGACATCCGGCTGCATGCTTGCAAAGCTCTCCATGAAGTCTTTTTTCATCACAGCCCGAACACCATTCACATTCCACGACACTAAACGCACAGTTCTCTCCAACTCAACTTGAAAATTCGTTGCGCAGTGTACACGGCCGGGCGTTTTGCTTAAACACTCTCTCACTTCCCGAAACAGTTTATTCCAGACCTCGTTGCGGCTTTAGTGCTTTTCTTTTGCAGGGGAATTTCTTAGGCTCACTTTGCGAATAAACAACGGGAGTAAAAAACGGGTGGAGTTTCAAGATGTTTTACGTGGACGACACAGTACGCGCGCCTTTACCACTCAGGATGTGAGTGATGAATTGGTTAAGGAGTTATTAAGTGAGGCTCTGCAGGCGCCAAGCTCCTCTAACACGCAGTCTTACCGGGTTGCGATTGCTAAAGGCGAATTGAAAGATCAGATTGCGGCAAAACTTGTGGAGAAGTTTGATCGGATTTCCGAGCTTCAGGATTTAAACGGCCCGAAAAAGCTGATTAAGGGTGCGCTAAGTGGCGCCTTGCCTAACGGTGACTTTAAGGCGGAGTTGAAGTATCCCAAAGATTTGAGGGATAAAGCATTTCAATGTGGCAAGGGTTTGTACGAGTTGCTTGAAATACAGCGGGGAGAGCGTGCAAAGAGAGATGCCTTCATTCGCAAGAATTTCGAATTTTTTGGCGCGCCCGTGGCGATTTTCGTCTTCGTGCATGGTGATCGAGCCACTGCCAGCGCGCTGGATACGGGTATGTTCATGCAGAATTTGATGTTAGCTGCGACCGATCGCGGCCTGGGTACCTGCGCTCAGGCTTCGGTGGCAATGTGGGGAAAAAGCATTCGACCGTTTTTTAATATCGATAAGCCCTACAAACTGATTTGTGGTTTATGTTTGGGGTACCCGGCAGAGGAAAAGATCAACAGCTATCGGCCTGATAAACGTTCAGTGGACGAAATTTGCTTCTCGCCTCGATAGTTTTTTTAGATACGAAGTAAAAGGTTGAGGCGGAGCCAAGTGCTCTGCCTCAAATAGGCTTGCTTACGCCAACAGCTCGGCGTGTTGCTCGGCTCGCAAGCGAGGACCAAACTGGCTGACAACTTTGGCGGCTGCCCGGTTTGCCAAGTAGGCAGCCTCTTGGTAGCTGCAACCCTTGGTGATGGCGTATAGAAACGCGCCTGCAAACATGTCACCTGCACCATTGGTGTCGACCGCTTTAACGCTGTCGCCTTCTACATGGCTTAGTGATTCGCCGTCAAATACCAGAGCGCCATCTTTTCCTAAAGTAATTGCAAAGCTTTTGGCGTGTTGTTTCATCGCCTCGGCCGCCTCGTTGATGTCTTGAGCTTGTGTCCAACCGATCGCTTCATCCTTGTTACAGAAAAGAAGATCAACACCGTTTCCGATCATTTCATCAAGGCCATCCCTGAAATACTCCACCATGCCCGGATCAGAGAGGGAAAGTGCTGTTTTGACGTTTGCGCTCTCTGCAATTTCCCGCACTTTGATGGCTGCTGCACGGCCGGTTTCGGAGGTGACCAGATAACCTTCAATGTAAGCCCATTCGGAGTCTTTCAGTGCATTTTCGTTGATGTCATCCGGGCTTAAAGTTTCACTGATGCCGAGATAGGTGTTCATGGTGCGCTCGGCATCCGGAGTGATCATTACCAGACATTTGCCGGTGATGCCCTCGTGCTTTGCATGATTGTCGGTCTCAACGCCAGCAGCTCTCAAATCCTCTTTAAAAAATTCACCGTTGTCATCGGCCGCGACTTTGCAGGAATAAAAGGCTTTTGCGCCAAAGTAACTTGCTGCAATAATCGAATTACACGCACTGCCACCGCTAGCGCGCTTGCTCGCGACAAGGTGTTCGCTCAGATGGTCCAAAAGTTCATGCTGGCGAGATTCGTCAACAAGCGTCATTAAACCCTTTTCAATACTGGCTTGTTGAAGAAAGTCGTCATTTACTTCGATTTCAGTGTCAACGAGGGCAGCGCCCAGACCATAGACGTGATAAGTTGGCATGCGGTTTATTCCTATTCCTTGAGGCTTGTTTTGTGGTGCAAGGATTATCGCAGCGCAAGTTCAACAAATCAAAGTCGGAAGCTATTTACGAGAGGTTTGAGTGAGAGGATTGCATAGCAATGTATGGTGGTTGACGCTGGCTGGTGCCTTGGGTTTGTGTTCAGCGCCCTTGGTTGTGTTTATTGGCGGGTTAGTTGGCACTAACTTAGCCGATGACAAGGCACTAGCCACCTTGCCCGTTGCCGCCATTGTAATTGGTACGGCTTCTGCTGTGATACCGGCTGCCCGTTTAATGC
>DAITOW010000305.1:0-3534 GCA_036833965.1 Oleiphilaceae bacterium | reverse complement strand
GGGTCGGTTGTTTCCAACGGCGTCAAAATGACTTTATGGTTGTGATACAAGTCGGCCTTCGCGGCTGTCACACCACTCTTTTCTGAACCGGCAATCGGATGTCCGGGGACAAAAGTATCCGGAATCTCACCAAAGACCCGGCCAACGGCATCAACAACCGCACCTTTGACACTGCCAACATCCGTTAAAATAGCGCCTTTTTTGAGGTGCGGCCTAAGATCCGTCAACACCTGCTCAAACGCCTGAACAGGCACAGCAATAACTACAATGTCTGCTTCAGCAACTGTTTCTTGTAGCGTTGCTGTCGCAACATCCACAACACCCAACTCTACACCAAGCTTCGCGTGATTCGGATCCAGCGTAAAACCGAGTGTTCGGGCGACAACACCGCCCTCTTTCAAGCACTTGGTTAACGAGCCGCCGATCAATCCCAAGCCAACAACGGCAAGAGTTAAGCCTTTTAACTGCCCTTTACATCCGGCCTCGTCAAACACGCCACTCATTCAGTCATGGACTCCAGGACCTCAATAAAGCGCGCATTTTCTTCCGGCAAGCCAACTGAAATACGCAAATGGCTTTCCATACCATAATTCGATACAGGCCTGACGATCACCCCTTGCTGAAGCATTTGCTGATACACCTCTACGCCGGAGCGCTTGGTGTCAAAGCACACAAAGTTGCCAAACGAAGGAATATAATCATAACCAAGCCGCTCAAACGCAGAAACCAGCTGCTGCATCCCCTGTCGATTCAACTCAACACTTTTATTCAGGTAGTCGCTGTCATCCAAAGCTGCAGCTGCGGCTACGAGCGCGAGGCTATTGACATTAAAAGGCTGACGGACACGATTCAACACATCTGCAATTTCTGGACTAGATACGGCATAACCGACACGCAACCCCGCCAGGCCCCATGCTTTTGAAAAGGTTCGTGTCACAATCAAATTCGGAAATTCAGCAAGAAAGCCCAAACCATCCGGAAAGTCACCGCCCTGATTGTACTCAACATAGGCTTCATCAAGCACAACAATCACACGCTCGGGCACCTGGCTCAGAAAATCGAGCAACTCCTGACGACTCAAGGCAGTGCCAGTCGGATTATTCGGATTCGCCACAAAAATAATGGAGGTATGCTCCGTAATTGCAGAGAGCATCGCTGACAAATCATGCCCCCAATCCTTTGCCGGAGTTACAACTGCAGTGGCATTAACAGACTGGGTTGCCAACGGATACACGGCGAATGCGTATTGCGAGAAAATCACTTCACGACCTGGTTCAGCAAAGGCGCGAGTAATCAGCTCCAACACATCATTCGAGCCATTACCAAGTGTAAGTTGTTTTTGGTTAAGACCGTATTTCTCGCAAAGCGCACGCTTGAGGACAAAACCATTGCCATCGGGATAGCGCGTCAACTCCGGCAATTCTTGCTTGATCGCCTCCAGAGCCATCGGACTAGGCCCCAAAGGATTCTCATTACTAGCAAGTTTAACAATATTGCTAATACCCAACTCTCGCTCAAGCTCATCGCTCGGCTTGCCGGGCTGATATGGGTGCAGACCGCGAACACCTGTACTCGCCAGGGCCACAAAGTCGCAAGAAGAACGTGTTAAATCACCCATGAATGCTTCCAATAAAAACGCTTAAAGAACCCCTACCGGATAGGAACCAAGATGCTTGATTTCAACCGCATCGGGAGATATTTCTGCAATGACAGCCTGAACTTTCTCATCATCAATATGGCCTTCAAAGTCAATGTAGAATACATAGGCCCAAGTACCACTATTTGAAGGCCGCGACTCAAGCCGTGTCATACTGACGTCATGTCGATGAAACGGTTCAAGCACATGATAAAGAGCACCCGGTTTGTTTTTCACCGACACCATGATCGAGGTTTTGTCCTGACCACTGGGAGGAACAACCTCCGAGCCGATAATCAAAAAACGCGTCGTATTATCAGGGTGGTCTTCGATATTCTTTGCCAGAGCATTCAGGGAATATAGTTCAGCCGCCATTTCACTTGCGATCGCGGCAACACCTTGCTCTTTTGCCGCCAAACGTGCGGCTTCTCCATTGCTGGAAACAGCAACCCGTTCGACTTGCGGACAATGCGAATCAAGCCACTTCCGGCACTGCGCCAGAGCCTGCGAATGCGCATACACTCGCTTCACTTCATCAAGCGAACGAGCACTGGATGAAAGCAAATTGTGATGAATACGTAAGGTCACTTCACCAGAAATGAACAAGGGCGAGTCTACAAAACTATCGAGAGTATGGTTCACCATACCTTCGGTGGAGTTTTCTATCGGAACGACGCCATAACTTACCTGGCCGGATTCAACTTCACGAAAAACTTCATCAATGGCAGCCAAAGGCTCAGCCTTCACAAAGTGTCCGAAATGCTTGAGTGCCGCAGCATGGGTAAATGTACCCTCAGGGCCAAGATAAGCCACTGAAAGAGGACGCTCCAACGCAAGGCAACACGACATTACCTCACGAAACAGGCGCGCCATATCCTCATCCGGCAACGGTCCTTCATTTCGCTCCATCACCGCTCGCAAAACCTGCGCTTCACGCTCGGGGCGATAGTACTGTACTAACTCCCCATTCGCGGCTGCCTGCTTTACATGAGCAACCTTTTGCGCGCAGCTCGCCCGCTCATTTAACAGGCGCTGAATTTCCTGATCAATCCGATCAATATCCTTACGCAACTGCGCCAGGGCTTCAGTTTCATTACTCATGATGCTCTCCGAAACCTACTGCAGCGTTTCGTCGGAAGAGCCATCAGTCGATGAGGAGCCATCAGCTGGGGAAGAGCCGTCAGCGGATGAAGATCCATCAGCCTGTGTAGTAGCGTCTTCAGCTGCAGCACTTTCGCCAGTCGCCTCGCCCTCAACGTCCTCGCCTTCAGGCAACTCAACTTCTTCAGGCTCTTCGATACGCTCAACCGCAACCAAACGCTCCCCGTCCTGAGTAAGATTGATCAAACGAACACCCTGCGTGTTACGCCCAAGCACCGAAACTTCACTGGTACGTGTTCTAACAAGCGTTCCGCGATCAGTAATCAGCATCAACTCGTCGCCTTCAAACACTTGAACCGCGCCGATCAAATTACCGTTACGCTCCGAACATTGCATTGCGATAACACCCTGGCCACCCCGACCAATCACCGAGAACTCATCAAGGCGCGTGCGCTTGCCGTAGCCATTTTCACTCGCTACCAACAACAAACCATTCTCTTCAGGCAGGATCAACGACACAACACGATGCCCTTTCGGAAGCTTGATACCACGCACACCACGAGCCGTTCGACCCATCGCACGCACATCACCCTCTTTAAAGCGGATCATCTTGCCGGCGCTTCCCATCAACATTATGTCGCGCGAGCCATCTGTGACAGCAGCACCAATCAAGGTATCGCCCTCATCCAAACCAAGCGCAATCAAGCCCGACGGACGTGGACGCGCAAAGTTCTCAAGCGGCGTTTTCTTAACGGTACCGTTCGCGGTCGCCATGAAGATAAAGTGACCTTCTGTAC
>DAITOW010000304.1:0-3550 GCA_036833965.1 Oleiphilaceae bacterium | reverse complement strand
ATCCTGGCTGAGGTTCTCAGGACAATATTTTTTGGGGTTTGAAATACATTTTGGCGCCCCGGTAATTCCGGAACCCGGAAGGTCAATAGCAATAACCCTGAATTCTTGACGCAGGATCTCAATCCATCTTTCCCATGCATGCACCGAAGACAGTTCGCCGTGCAACAGTACGATCGTATCGCCTTCGCCGACGTCCCTGAAATGCACCAGAGAGCCGAAATCATTGGTTCGGTATTGTGAGTCCGGGTAGGTGTAGCGAGAAGTGATGTACCAACCAGGGAGTTCTGAAAACCCCAAAAAGCTGGTGAGCGACGTCGCAGACTTCGATGCACCACCTATGTTCGTGCAGCCTGATACGATGCTCAAACATACTATTGCGAACAGTGTAAAGAAGTGGCGTAACACAGAATCAACTCAGTGGTTTTACATTAAGCGAAGAAGAATACCTGAATCATGATAGCTTTCAGTGAACTAGTGCAGCTTCGTGATTCTTAATCCTCCAAAGGATGCATCGCGGTGGTATTAAAGCCGCCATCGACGTATAAAATTTCACCACTGATACCGCTTGCGAGGTCACTACACAAAAATGCGGCCGCGTTTCCTACTTCTTCAATAGTGACGTTGCGCTTCAACGGCGCTTGCTTGGCCGTTTCATTTAACATCTTGCGAAAGTTCTTAACGCCAGAAGCGGCAAGTGTTCGAATTGGACCCGCTGATACAGCATTGACCCTAATGCCTTCCTGACCCAGGCTACTGGCCATATATCTTACGTTTGCTTCTAGGCTGGCTTTTGCGAGTCCCATAACATTGTAATTTGGGACAACTCGTTGGGCGCCAAGGTATGTTAACGTGAGTAGAGCGCCTCCGTTTTCCCGCATCAAGGGGCGAGCATATTTAGCCAATGCTACGAAGCTGTAGACGCTAATGTCATGTGCGACGGAGAAACCTTCGCGCGTGGTTGCGTCGACGTAATCACCTTCTAACTCATGTGCGGGGGCATAACCCACTGAGTGCACAACTATATCAATAGAACCCCAGTGTTCTTTTATTCTTTCAAAAACGCTCTGGATCTGCGAATCATCCGCCACATCAAGAGGCAAGATAAGATCGCTCGACCATTTTTCACCGAAGCCTTCAACGCGGCCTTTCAGTTTGTCGTTTTGATAGGTTAGAGCAATTTCTGCACCTTCTCGATGCATCGCATCAGCAATGCCAGTGGCAATTGACAGCTTGCTGGCGATGCCAACAATCAAGACCTTTTTCCCTGCTAAAAATCCCATAACTAACCCTTCTTTGTTACGCGTGAGCTGAATTTTGTCCGTAAAAGAATGCGGCTTCAAGCAATTCTTTGGTGTAAGGGTGCTTCGGACTGGAGAATAAGGCCTCGCAATCGTTTTGCTCGACGATTTCTCCGTGTTTGAGTACGAGAACTCTATGGCTTAGCGCTCGCACAACGGCAAGGTCATGGCTGATAAAGATAAATGCGATGTTATGCTTTTCCTGAATCCTGCGTAGTAATTCAATTACCTGCACCTGAATGCTTCGGTCCAGCGCGGACGTTGGCTCATCAAGGATAATCAGTTGTGGTTTAAGAATTAACGCACGGGCGATGGCAATACGCTGTCGTTGTCCTCCCGAGAATTCGTGCGGGTATCGGTGGCGATATTCGGGATCAAGCTCAACTTCCTTGAGAGCTTCAATAATCATTTGCTCACGTTCAGGGATGGTTCCAATTTTATGGATCTCCAAGCCCTCGGAAATAATCTGCCCGATCGACATCCGAGGGCTAAGACTGCCAAACGGATCCTGAAAAACAATCTGGATTTCCCTGCGTAGGGGGCGGAATTGCTGTTGATTCATCTGATGGATTTGGTTTCCATCGAAGGTGATTTCGCCCTGACTGTTAAGAAGCTTAAGTATTGCAAGGCCCGCCGTGGTCTTGCCGCTTCCGCTCTCTCCAACGATCCCGAGTGTTTCGCCCCTTCGCACGAAGAAATCAATCTCGTTGACCGCAGTAAAGCTGCTGGTTACCTTCCCTAGAAAATTCTTCTTGATCGGGAATTGAATAAGAAGATTTTTGGCATGAAGAAGTTCTTGAGAGTCCTCAGCAAGCGGACGGGGATTGCCATGAGGTTCAGCTTCGATTAACGAACAGGTATACGGATGTGCAGGATGATGAAAGATCTCCTGTGTGTCGCCATACTCGACAATCTCGCCATTCTTCATGACTGCAACGGTGTCGGCATACTGTCGCACAACATTCAGATCATGCGAGATCAATATGATCGACATTCCAAGCTTTTCCTGCAGATCAGATATCAGCTCGAGCACCTGCTTTTGAACGGTGACATCAAGTGCAGTGGTCGGCTCATCCGCAATGAGTATTTCGGGCTCGTTAGCAAGAGCCATAGCAATCATGACGCGCTGCTTTTGACCGCCAGAGAGCTCATGTGGGTAAGCGCTCAGACGCCTGGCGGGATCTGGAATGCCTACGAGTGTTAGCAGCTCAATGCATCTTTCCCTGCAACGAGTATTGCTCAAGCCCTGATGTAGTTTCAACACTTCTGAAATCTGCCGCTCTACAGAATGTAAAGGGTTAAGAGAGGTCATTGGCTCCTGAAAGATCATGCCTATCTCATTGCCCCGAACTGCTCTGAGCTCGTTATCGCTTGCCTTGAGTAAATCTTGCCCCTTAAAAAGGATTTGTCCCGAGGGGTAACGCACGCTTTGTTTTGGAAGCAGTTGAACGATAGCGTGTGAGCTAACCGATTTTCCCGATCCACTTTCTCCAACGAGAGCAAGGGTTTCTCCGCGCTGAAGGGTGTAACTAATGTTCTTCACGACAATCTGTTCTTGATCGTTGCGCGTGAAGGCAACGCTTAGGTTGTTCACTTCGAGGATCGGCTCTTTCGTATTCATCTCTTTACTGGACATAATGACTCAAGCTTAGATTTTTCTGGGGTCGAAAGCATCACGAAATGCCTCTCCAATAAACACCAATAAAGACAGCATGACCGCAAGCACTATAAATGCGGTCATTCCCAGCCAGGGAGCATGAAGGTTGGTCTTGCCCTGAGAGATAAGCTCACCAAGTGAAGGGGAGCCGGGCGGCAATCCAAAGCCAAGGAAGTCCAAAGAGGTAAGCGTGGTAATCGAACCTGTCAGTATGAACGGCATGAAGGTGAGAGTTGCGACCATCGCGTTTGGCAAGATGTGCCTAAACATTATGCCTGCGTTGTTCAAACCCAACGCACGGGCTGCGCGCACATACTCAAGGTTCCTCGCACGCAGAAATTCGGCACGAACGACATCGACCAGACCCATCCAGCTGAATAAAAGCATGATTCCAAGCAGCCACCAGAAAGTGGGCTCAATGACACTCGACAAAATAATTAGCAAGAACAGCACTGGCAGGCCGGACCATATCTCGATAAAGCGCTGCCCAATCAAATCAATTTTTCCTCCGTAATATCCTTGAAGGGCACAAACGGATACGCCAACAATTGAAGAAAAAATGATTAAAGCGAGGC
The DNA here is from genome assembly GCA_036833965.1 of Oleiphilaceae bacterium. Taxonomy (GTDB): domain Bacteria; phylum Pseudomonadota; class Gammaproteobacteria; order Pseudomonadales; family Oleiphilaceae; genus PZPK01. The sequence continues at coordinate 20 of DAITOW010000304.1, read as the reverse complement.
CAAACAAAAAATAAATCCGA
>DAITOW010000303.1:0-3555 GCA_036833965.1 Oleiphilaceae bacterium | reverse complement strand
CCCGACCAAATCACTGCCCGAACGAAGCTTCATTGCGTAAGGAGTTTCTACTGCTGCCAAGCCATTGCGAGATGACACAATCTGCCGGTTGTTATTCGAATGATCAGGAGTTCCCGCAGCATCATATTCAGAGATGTTCACGCCAGGATCATCATTCAAGAGTAACTCATCGAAATCAAGTCCTTCAACAGGCTGTCCTCTCCATGTTGACAATAGAACCTTCGCCCCTGGGAGATACTCACGAATACTGGCTAGGCACTTTTCCGTAATGCCTTCATCCATATTGCGATCAGCACTCGCCACGACAGGCCCCTGCACTACGACCGTGATATCTTTATTATCAATCATCCGGCTCTCTCACTTGCATTTACAACACCCAAGTAATCCAAATACTTATCCGCCACCTGTTCTTTAGAAAGAAACCTCAAATATTCGAGCCCCACCTTAGGAGGATTTACAATCGCTTCATCAATATTCTTGGCAAGTTGCTCCGGATCACCTCTCGAGGATACAAAACGAGCAAGGGTACCACTTAATAGCTCTCGGACACCTCCGGCATCGGTTGCAACAACTGGAGTCTCCATCAGCAAGCTCTCGATCAGAACCGTTGGCAGCCCTTCAATGTCCGAGCTTAAAACATATAGGTCTGCTTTGCGGAAGACGGGCAGCAATTCCCCAACGAAACCAGCAAACACAATCGACTGGTCAACACCTAGCTTCACGGCCAGTTCCTGTAATGCAGGTAACGCTCGACCATCACCAAAGATAATTAACTTATGGGTAAATCTTGATTTGCACCTAGAGAATGCATCGATCAATAAATCAAACCTCTTTGTTCGGTCTGGCCGGCCAGCAGCCATAATGAACTTCTGAGGCAATTCAATCGAGATTTCTGTAGACAGTGCCTCAGCTTTCATCCTCTCGAAATCAAATCCATTATGTATAACGCTAATTTTTGCAGGCTTCACCCCTACATGATCCAAAATGTCGCGCTTCGCACTCTCTGAAACACACCAGATCTCATGCCCTTTGTAGATACGCTTGTATAGCATCTGGTAGAGTTTCTTTTTAAACCCTCTATAACGGCAAATTAAATCCTCATAAACGCAGGTATGAAGAACTGTAACGCACTGTTTTTTATACTGATGGAATGGAGAAAAGTCAGTCACATGAAATATCAAGACATCATAACCATTGGACGAAGCAAACCTTTCCAAACGCCGACAAAACATACGACTAAATAGTGCGGTATAAAGCACATAACCGAACAAAGCCTTCATCAATTTTGAAAATAGCTTACTTGTTAGTCTCTGCTTTGATAATCCCCACACATCTACAAGCTGATCACCATCTCTGCAAGGCTCCTTCAAATCTAGAAAAATACACTCAACATCAATACCCCGACTTCGCAACTCAGTGGCCACATCTTTAGTTGCGTTATACAATGATGAACTGTAAGTGTCTGCCCCGAGAACAAACCCCAATTTCATGCTCTACTCCAGCGAAAGTCTGGAGAACATGATACTTTATTCTTCGTTCAACATGGTACTTTGTTCAAGCGACGGCAAATGGTGAGCGAAAGATGAACATTTATTGCAAACTATCTAATAATACCAAAGATCTGTTTGACGGACGCCTACCCAAAATCAGAATTTAAAGAGGCAACAACAAATGAAAAGGCTCATCATGGATCTGGACGGAACCATTACCTCTGGTGAAGGTGGTAACTACAGCGAAGCAGTACCACAGGCAGATGTTGTCGCCAGGATGAGAGAGTACAAGGCATTGGGTTTTGACATTGTCATTAGCACGGCACGCAATATGCGCACCTATGAAGGCAATGTAGGAAAGATCAATGTCCATACGCTACCTGTGATCATCGACTGGCTTAAAGAACACGACATCCCGTACGATGAAATCATCGTCGGTAAACCATGGTGCGGATACGAAGGTTTTTACGTCGATGATAAATCAGTTAGGCCAAGCGAATTTACCAGAATGAGCCTGGACGAAATTAATGCCCTTCTAGCCAAGGAAAAAGTACTTTGATACTAATCACTTCTGCCGCCTATATCGGTCCGGAATTTCGCTCTGAACTAGGGAACATTCCTCCCGCTTTCCTGCCTATAGGTAATCAACGGCTCTACAAGTATCAGTACGAAAGCCTGCAAAGTACAGACAAGATTGTGCTAACGATTCCCGAGAGCTTCTCCATACCGAAGCATGATTTGAAGCAGCTTGCTCAAATGTCCATTGAGGTTCTTGAGATTCCGGAAGGTCTTTCGCTAGGCGAATCCATCGTATGCGCGCTCAATCTGAGCGGCTATTCGCAAGGCCCTCTCACTATTCTCCATGGCGACACACTGGTATTTGATATTCCTGATTCGCAAGAAGATATCATCGGCGTCAGTGAGGTCGAAGACAACTACGAATGGGCGACTTTCGATGGTCAACAAGTCGCTGATTTCCATCCGTACGAAGGAAGCTCTGAAGCCAACAAACAGGTCGTTAATGGCTATTTCCGATTCAGCGACACCAGAACATTGATTCAATCGTTTGTTCGCTCTCGCGGTTCTTTTCTGGGCGGAATCAATCTGTACATGACCAAACATCCGATGGCGTCGCACCTTACGCCGAGATGGTTTGACTTCGGCCACTTGCATACCTATTTCCGGTCAAAAACCCATGTCAGCACCGCTCGCTCATTCAACAAGCTGAGCATTGAAGATGGTATTGTCACCAAACTTAGCGACATGCCAAATAAAATGGCCGCTGAAAGTCACTGGTTTCAAAACATTCCAAGTCGTCTCAAACGCTTTACACCCAATTTTCTTGGAGAGGTTGCGCACGAGCAGTCCATTGCCGGTTATCAAATAGAGTATCAGTGCATTAGCAGCTTGAACGAATTGTATGTTTTCGGTGATTTACCCGTTTTCGTCTGGGAGAAGATTCTTAAGGCCTGTGGCAGCTTCATCACACAGTGCCAAACTCATCCGGCACCAAGTCAACCAGAACATAGCTTCAAGCAGTTCATTCTTGAAAAGACCGACAAGCGGCTGAAAGAGTTCTCTGGCGAAACAGGTATCCCGCTGGATCAACCCTGGCAGTTTAATGGGTACCAATTACCAAGCATCAATGAAATACATCAGAGATCTGCTGAACACCTGACTGAAACAGCGCCTTCAACGATTACGCACGGGGATTTTTGCTTCAGCAACATACTCTACGATTTTCGCGCACAAAGCATCAAAGTTATCGACCCCAGGGGCTTGGATCATGACGGCAAGGTCTCGATATTCGGCTTCGCGCATTATGATATCGCCAAACTGGCGCATTCGATTATCGGCAAATATGACTTCATCATCGCCGGATACTTCGACCTGAAACACAGTGCGCAAACAATTGAATTCGAGCTCTTTGAACCTGATCAGGATCTGGAACTACATTCACATTTTGAAAAGCTTTGCGAGCAGCAATTCGGGATCAAGCCTATTGAGCTCTGCGCCATGCAAATTCAGTTATTCTTGTCCATGCTTCCTCTGCACTCCGACAAAC
>DAITOW010000302.1:0-3617 GCA_036833965.1 Oleiphilaceae bacterium | reverse complement strand
CACAGGATCAAGCGGCTCAAGAGCAACCACAAGCTGGGTTTGCGATGGATAAAGTGTATGTAAAAGATCTTTCCTTCGAATCACCAAATTCGCCGCTTATCTTCACTAAACAGTGGCAACCAAAGGTGAAGATGGACCTGAATACCAAGCACACAGTGCTTGATACTGATGTTCACGAAGTTGCGGTTACGATCACTCTGACGGTTAAAGTTGAAGACATGACAGCCTTTATCGTTGAAGTTCAGCAAGCGGGTATCTTCCGAATCACCGGTTTGGAAGGCTTGCAATATCACCATGCAGTTGGTGCGGTTTGCCCTAACCTTATTTTCCCTTATTTACGTGAGACGATTGATAGCACGGTAGTTAAGGGTGGTTTCCAACCAGTAATGCTGGCGCCGGTAAACTTTGATGCAATGTTTGCTCAAGCTTTGCAGAGAAAGCAACAGGAAGAGGCGGCAGCGGCGAGTGCTGAGGCAGAAGACTCTACTGTCCAGTAAGCCTTTTTGTCGGGGCTACATGTTTGAAAAAGCCGCTCATTGAGCGGCTTTTTTTTGGGCAATGACCTGTAAAATATGAAGGCTCACCGTGTTTCTGGATCAAGCAGTCGGGCAACGCTTCAGTTTAACTAGCTGATTTGAAACCAAGTTGCCGCCAGGCTTCATAGACCACAATAGCGACGGAATTGGAAAGGTTCAGGCTTCTGCTTCCTTCCAGCATAGGGATGCGAATGCAGAACTCCCGTCCTAATCCTGAACGCACTTCCTCTGGCAGGCCGCGGGTTTCAGGCCCAAAAAGGAAAAAGTCATCTTCCTGATACTCGAGATCCGTGTGTGGTCGACTGCCTTTGGTTGTCATGCCAAAAACACGCGCTGTCGGATGTTTGTCCGTAAATGCATTGAAGTCGGGGTAGGTCAGCACATCTGCAAACTCGTGGTAGTCGAGGCCTGCACGCCTGAGCTTTTTGGCATCCAGATCAAAACCCAATGGCTCAATCAGGTGTAACTTGCACCCGGTGTTTGCTGCGAGCCGGATGATATTCCCGGTATTTGGCGGGATCTCCGGCTCGTAAAGGACGATGTTGAACACGACTAGCGCTCGACTGCCAGCGCAACACCCATACCGCCACCGATACAAAGCGTTGCGAGTCCTTTTTTGGCGTCACTTCGAATCATTTCATGGATCAGGGTAACCAATACTCGACATCCTGACGCACCTATCGGGTGCCCCAGCGCGATCGCGCCGCCGTTAACGTTCACCTTGCTTGTGTCCCACTTCATTCCTTGGTTGACCGAAATTGCCTGCACTGCAAAAGCTTCATTGGCCTCAATCAGATCGAGATCATCAATGCTCCAACCTGCTCTCTCGAGACAGCGTGTGCTCGCAGGGATAGGGCCTGTCCCCATTATCTCAGGCTGCACACCAGCATTGGCGTAAGCTTTTACGCGAGCCAGAACCGGCAGGCCCAGTTCCTGTGCTTTTTCCTCACTGCAGACGATCACAGCCGCGGCGCCGTCATTGAGAGAGGAGGCATTTGCTGCCGTGACACTGCCGTCCTTTTTGAAAGCCGGACGCATCTTGCTAATGGACTCGATTGTTGCTCCCGTTCGGATATTCTCGTCTTTTTCGAAAATGACGGGATCGGCTTTTCGTTGAGGAACGGAAATCGGAATAATCTCGTTCTCGAATCTTCCTGCCTGATTCGCGGCCTCTGCCTTGTTTTGCGATGCCAGAGCGAAAGTATCTTGCTCTTCCTTTTCGATATTAAATTGTTCTGCGATGTTTTCTGCTGTGATGCCCATGTGATAATCGTTGAAGGCATCCCAAAGCCCGTCCGTTATCATGGTGTCGACCATATTCCATGGCCCCATTCGTTGGCCATTTCTGCTATTTGGCAGGACATGAGGTGCGTTGCTCATGCTTTCCTGACCGCCCGCGATCACAATGTCTGCATCACCAAGCTGGATCGCCTGAACGGCCATCTGGACTGCTTTCAAGCCAGAGCCGCACACCTTGTTGATGGTGATGGCGGGAACGCTAGCTGGAAGGCCTGCATGGATGGATGTTTGGCGCGCCGGATTTTGTCCGCAGCCTGCCGTTAGCACCTGGCCCAGGATAACTTCGTCTATTTGATCTGCAGGGATGCCTGATTTAGCGAGTAGGCCCTGAATTACCTGTTTGCCGATTTCAACGGCACTCAATGATGCAAGTGAACCACCGAATGAACCGATTGCGCTGCGCCCTGCGGCGACGATAACAGCATTTCGCATATAGAACTCCAAATATTGTCTGGTCTTCGGCGATCGCGGTTTTGCGTCAGACCGTGAGAAAGTTGCTGCGGATTATAGGGTGTCGCGCATGAGGCGTCTAATCCTGAACAGATGCTTTTAATTTGCGCAGTTCCTCGACACGTCTGGCATCGATGGCATCTCCCAAATCTTTTCCTTTTAAGCCGCTCTGAACAAGTGCTTTTACATCAATATGCCTTGCTATGTTCAGCGCTTCCCGAAAGTAATCTGCTTGCGGGTAAGGGGCATTTTCAAAACCGGTGCGACCTCTTGCGTCCGCGATACAAACCAGAAGTACATCCTCGAAAAGAGCGGGTTTTCGAAGTGCATCGCAGGCCTTGATAACTTTTAATACTGTTTCCGCTTTCAATTCAAAGGCGCGGTGAATATGTGTGTGGTACTGGCAAGCGAGTAAGGAAAGCTTCTTGTCGTAGTTGCTGGCACGAATTCGCTCACAAAGTGCCTTGATAGGCTTTAGTCCACTTAGTTCATGGCCGTGATGTTTAGGCCACTTTGTCGATGGAGTTAAAGCTTTTCCAAGATCATGAATCAATGCCGCAAAGCGCACGGATGTTGAATCACTGAGTTTGCAAGCAGCCTCCAGGCTCAAGAGGGCGTGGGCGCCGCAATCAATCTCAGGGTGATATGTTTCCGGTTGAGGTACACCAAAAAGGGCATCCAGTTCTGGCATGAGTGCTTTCAGAGCGCCACAGGCACGAAGCACTTTGATGTAGCTACATGGGTCCTTTTCGCCAAGAGCACGATTTGTTTCTTGCCAAACCCGTTCAGGCGTTAAATCCTGCAGCTCGCCGGCCTCGACCATTGCGCACATTTGCTTGAGTGTTTCAGGCGCGATGGAAAAACCGAAAGCAGCAAAGCGCGCGCTGAAACGTGCAACTCTAAGGACACGTAAAGGGTCTTCCATGAATGCAGGAGAAACGTGACGCAAAACTCGCGCTTTGAGATCTGTCTGGCCACCATATGGATCAATCAGTCTCCCATCACTGGCGCGAGCCATTGCGTTAATCGTTAAATCGCGTCTTTCGAGATCCTGTTCAAGTGTGACTGAACTGTCAAAGTCACAAATGAAGCCGTGATAACCACTACCTTGCTTTCGTTCCGTTCTGGCGAGTGCGTACTCTTCTTTGGTGTCAGGATGAAGGAAAACAGGAAAATCGGCACCTACCTGCTGGTAACCTGCGGCAAGCATATCCTGGGGTGTTGCGCCGACAACCACCCAGTCGTGATCTTTGACCGGGGTGTCGAGTAATTCGTCGCGCACGGCACCACCTACCACGTAAACGGTTCCGGGGGGCTCGAGGAAAGGAAGGT
>DAITOW010000301.1:0-3631 GCA_036833965.1 Oleiphilaceae bacterium | reverse complement strand
CACCTACCAAGAGGGCGGGTATTTTTTACTCAAACCTAGCAGTGCGTCGACAATTATAGAAAGGAAACGCCATTTTTCCTGAAACGGGCCAGGTTTATTTCCCGCTCATCCAAAAGCCACATGGTAGAGGCCTATAGCCAGGGATTTCTGTTTCGACTTTTTGGAGGGATGAACTACGCTTAGCTCATCTTTTAATAACGAGCTGAACCGCCCCTTTATGGAGAGAATTATGTCACGAACGCTTATCAATCTTTTGTGCCTCACCACCCTGTTTTTGTTTGGCTCGGGAACTGCCCTCGCAGATAAACACGAGAAACGCAGCTGGACCGATATCAGTGATGACAAGGAACCCTTCGATAAAAATTGCGACTACAAGGTTTGGTTAACAGAGGATGGAGAGTGGCGTGAAACTTGGTACCTTGAAGCGTTCGACGCAGAAAACGCGTTCTACACGATTAGCCGACAAAGCAGTTCATGGAGCAATGAAGACGACTTTTATGCCCTGAATTACAAAGATAAAACCAAATTCCTGACGCGTGAAAACTCGATCGATGTGGTGCCATTCAAACTGTGCATTCACCCAAAGTAGCTTTCTAGTTCATGCTCTGATAAACCAGCAAACACAACAGCAGCAACGACACAGCCTGCCAAAACCTGACCGGATCGCGCTCCATTAGAGGCGGTCTGGTTTTCGACAAAAAATCCGGACTCGGCTTACCAAACTCGTAAACAAACTCGGAGACTTCCTGATACCGTTTGTTCGGATCAAGATGCAATGCCTTGCTCAAGGCATAATCCACCCAATCGGGCACTCTTGGCTTATCCCTGTTCAGGGATTTATACGTCAATTTAAATTGCTCACGCTTGTTGCGCGTTTTGGCAAGTGCAACGCCATACGGTATGTCGGCACTTAGCATCTGGTAAGCAATCACAGCGAGCGAGAAAATATCTGCACGCGCATCACCCTGTACGCCAAGAAAATACTCTGGCGCAGTAAATTGGGCGGTCCCGAGAATCTGCATATGTCTGCTGCTGGTCTCTGCGATACCCGCAACATAAGTTGAACCAAAGTCGATGATTTTCACCGTGCCATGAACATCGATCATGATATTGTTTGGCCGCAAATCCTGATGCACCATCTCATGCCGGTGAAATGCCTGCAGCCCTTTGGCGATTTGCCCGATGATATCGCGCACCAATTCAAGCGACGGATTCGGGTTATCAGCCATCCACTGTGCCAACGTCTGCCCCTCGACATATTCTGTCAGCGTGTAAAGGTAACGCGGAGCTCGCTCCCGTTTGTAAGCCTTGAGCACATGGGCATTATTCAGTCGCCGTGCAATCCAGTCCTCTAACAGGAAGCTTTCCAGCGACTCCGCATTCGCTTTCGCTTCCACCGAAGGTGTCTTGATCACCAGCCGCTCAGCTGTCTCCAGGTCTTCCGCAAGAAACACATGGCTTCGGCTACTGATATAGATTTCACGAAGTATTCTAAAACCGTCCATCTCCGCACGCGGCTCAAGGGTGGGTGCAGCGGGCAAGATGCTTGCCTGTTCATGAAACTCCGTTGCCTGCTTGTCGGGCAGCGAGCATATCCGGACAATTTGCAGGGTCAGGTTGTCATCACTGCCGCGCTCAATTGCCTGTTCAACCAGCTCTTTTGCCAAGGCGTCAAACCCTGCATTATCAGTTGCATCAATGTTCGTGAGCGCTTTTGCCAATGCCTTGTCTTCAAGAAACTCATAAACACCATCCGTTGCCAGAATAAACGTATCGCCCTCTGTAATCGCGAGCGATCTGTAATCCACATCGACGCGCGCATCCATGCCCATTGCCCGAGTCAAATAACTGGTTTGCGAATCCAGCGTATGACGATGATCCTGCGTCAACTGCGCAAGACTTCCGCCCTCCATTCGATAGATGCGCGAATCACCACAATGCAAGACGTGTGCAGTGTTTGATTTAAGAATGAGCGCAGCAAACGTACAGATATAGCCTTTTTCCTTGTTCCAGCGATAAGGGCTGTTCCGGGTTTGAGAATGCAACCAGGAATTTGCGGACTGAATGACACGGTGCGCAGAGGTTTTGACACTCCAGGATTCGGGAGTACAAAAGTAATCCGACAGAAAGCTGGTCACAGCAGTTTCAGCGGCAACCTGACTGACACTACTGGTACTGATTCCATCGGCCAAGGCCAGCGCCACACCTTTGGTATTCAACTGCGCCTTTTTGGGAACAACGGCGCCATAAAAGTCCTGATTAAGGTCTTTACAGCCTTTTGAGGAGTACTGGCCAATCAATACGGAAAGTTGTTTGCTCATACAAAAAAATCCCCTCTTGATAGTTTTGAAAGCAAGAGGGGATCCCTGGTTGTTTTAATTATTCAGGATTATGAAGCAAGAGTGCTCTCGCCAATCTGTGCGCGCTTGCGCTCCGGGTTAGTGCGCACATGAGTCCAGTAAATTGGCAAGCCTACAAGCAAAAAGCCACCAACAAGGTTACCCAACGCTGTAGGAATCTCATTCCATACAAAGTAATCAACCACCGTGAACTCACCACCCATAATCATCGAGAACGGGAACAGGAACATATTCACGATTGAGTGCTCGAAACCCATGAAGAAGAACAGCATAACCGGCATCCACATCGCTGCCATTTTACCGGTCGCGCTGGTTGAGATCATCGCACCAACGACACCCATGCTCACCATCCAGTTACACAACATGCCGCGAATAAAAATAGTAAACCAGCCTGCTGCACCGTGCTCTTGATAGCCAAGAGTCCGCGACTCACCGATCGAGCTTACTTTTTCCGTAAGTGCACCACCGTCCGTGTTGTAGCCATAGGTCAAAATGAACGATGCGAAGAATGCCGTCATCAAGGCGCCTGCGAAGTTACCCACGAAGACCAAGCCCCAGTTACGGAGCATTTCTGATGGTGTCACTCCCGTGCGTTTGTCTAATACCGCCAAAGGCACCAGAGTAAACACGCCGGTTAACAGATCGAACTTCATCAGATAAAGCATCATGAAGCCAACCGGGAATAACAAAGAGCCAACTAACAAACTGCCCGTTTTTACAATTACGGTAATCGCAAAAAACGCCGCAAGGCCCAAAATGGCACCCGCCATAAACGCGCGCACTAAGGTATCTTTGGTAGACATGAATACCTTTTGCTCGCCTGCATCAACCATTTTGGTTGCAAACTCACTTGGTTCTAAATAAGCCATACTTCTCGCCCTCATATTTTTTAGTAATAGCGCGAAGAACCTTGCTTATTTTCTACCACCAACAAAAAACCTTATTTTTTACAAGGACATATATGTCAATCTGGCGATTTAATGACCAGCCATGTCCATAGCAAAATTAACCCTACGCACCATAAGGTCTCTTTCTGATGATCATTCTGGTGCAAGCCAGGTCCGGCTCGATCAACCTGCAGAAATTCTCTGGTTATAGCGTTTTGCCATCCGCGAAAAGCGAATCCGATCCGTGATCAAAGAGTAAAGTGCAGAAGGCCTCAGCTTGGGTAGTTTGCCTTTGCCCAGTCTCCTCAGCTGCCTGCGCACAATGGCCATCGTCGCGAGTGCAGAAATTGCCTTATCGCTAAAGTTTGGAGCAGGAACCTCTAC
>DAITOW010000300.1:0-3660 GCA_036833965.1 Oleiphilaceae bacterium | reverse complement strand
ACTTCTTCTTAAAGATAAAAGCGGCTTTCCCCGGAAAGCCGCGATGAACCTTTTTCTACTCCGACCCATGAATGTCGCACTTCTTATCTAAGTCGGGTTTAACATATTGATTGTATAAAGTATTAGTGGCGGGGGCTATTAACTAATCCAGCCGAGTAGTTGCCACCATAGGAAATCTATCGGCATCAGCACAACAACAGTAATGGCTGTTAACGGCAGAGTAATTTTTAACAATTTAGAAAGAGGCTCTTTTGATAATTGCATTGCAACGACCAATGGTCCTACTTGATATGGGAAAATTACGGTCGAAAAACCAATTACCTGAGTCATTATAACGGCGGGCAGAGAGAACCCGGTTATTTGAGCGAAATCTCCAGCCATCGGTGTTAATACCGTTGGAACACCAGGGATTGTTGCGATTAATCCGGTGAGAGTTGAAATGATAGACAGTGCCATGAAACTCAGGAATGAGCTGTTTTGGTCTGCTGGAAGTATATGTCCGAATAGCTGCCCTAATGCCGAGCCAATTCCTGATTCATTAACCAAGGCTCCCAGCCCTAAAGCACCAGCAACGAAAATCACTGTTGCAAAATCAACTGAGCTATTAAATGTTTTTGGCTCTACAACTCCCCATTTCGGCAACAGAAGAATAATTGCTGTTACTAAACCTACCCAAGCCGGATTAATGCCGTGAATGGTATCCGTTATCCAGAATAACAACGTGATAGCGAGCAAAATACCCACTTTCTTCTGCATCTTTTGGTCGGAAACGAAACTTTCGTTACTGGTGTCTTTAGTGATTGACGGGGCTGAAACTTCGTCAGGGAAAATACGCAGTACCAGCCAAATAACGACTAAAGATTTAACGATACCTAATATGGGAAAGTGAAGTAGCAGGTATTCAGTGTAGCCAAAGGTAATATTAAAAAGGTTTTCACTGGAGCCAGCTAAAATCATGTTGGGAATATTGGCAGGTAACACTGCAAAACTAGGCATATTACACGAAATTGCAAGGGCAGTAGCAATGCCAATCCGGCCATTACTGCCTTTATTCAGTCCAATGGTGTCAGCTAATGCCATACCAATAGGAATTAACACCACCGCTCTGCCTACGGAAGAGGGCATGATAAATCCCAGTAACATAGCGCTAAACACCAAGCCGGCGATAAGGCGCGGATAACTAACTGTTAAGTAGGGTGAAATCAATGTCGCAAGTTTTTGGCCCAACCCGGATTTGGAAATTGCTGTACCAATGATAAACCCCGAAATGATGAGCCATACAGCGGTAGAACCAAACCCCGCGAATACTATCGATGGTGAAATCAGACCCAATATCGTGACGAAAGCAAAGAAGATCAAGCTAGCCAGAAAGGGCGGAACGAATCCTGAGCTCCAAAAAACGAGTGTTACTAAGACAACTGCGGCGCTCCGGGAAAACATCTCGGACTGACCTGGAAGTGGAAAAATACTAATAACAAGTGCAAATATCAAAGCGATAATTACAGCGACTGACTTTACATTTAGCCGGCTGACCATACGTGTTTTCTCCTGAACTTTTATAACTATTAGGTTCCGTTGACTTAAAGGGTCAACAGGGACTAGATATATTCTTTAGTTATTCCTAAAATACCTTTTTTTTTTGATAGGCTTTAACGAGATAGGATGTCAAAACATATTCCTAACACGACAATGTTATCGCCCAGCGATGTTGCTTTTGTCTTAGACCCAACTCAACCCGTACTTACCCATAGTCGCAGTATGGTTGCTGAGTCTGCTACCGAACCGCATGCTCATCCCAGAGGGCAGCTTCTTTGGGGCTCTAAGGGAATTTTGCGCGTAACCAGTGAAAAAGCTGTCTGGGTCGTTCCATCTACGCATGCTGTGTGGATTCCTGGCGGTCATTACCATCAGGTGAGTAATGAAACTGCCACTCAGACTAGGAATTTATACGTTGACCCCTCGTTTTGTGTACGTCAGAACTCTGATAAAGTCGTCATGTTAAAAATGAGCTCGTTAATGCGAGAAGTGATACTCAAGCTTACTGAAAGCGCAGGTTCCCTCACAAAAGAACGAGCACATAATTTAGGCTTGGTTGCCCTTGATGAACTCGAATCTTTGGAAGCATTGGAACTCTATATTCCATCTGGACATGATCCTCGCCTGCAACGTTTGATCAGTCTTATTGTTAATCAGCCTGACCAATCTCTGTTACTTGAACAGTTGGCAAATCAAGTAGGGGCAAGTGTCCGTACTATCGAAAGGTTGTTTAAAGCAGAAACGGGACTCACATTCCGTCAATGGCGTAGCCGCTTTCGTTTGATGAGTTCACTGGACAAGATTTCTCAGGGGTATAACACAACCTTGGTTGCGCATGAGTTGGGTTATAGCAGTGTGAGCAGCTTTCTCTCTTCTTTTAAAAAATTGTTTGGTTGTACACCGAAGGAATATGCTCAGAGGTAATTATTTTATTACGAAACCCTGAGTTGGTTTTCAACGACTATAGGAATAGGACCTCGTTTATTCGTCAACTGCAATATAAAATCTATGCAATTATTTTTTCCATTATCTGTAGTAATTTGTGATTTGCTAATTTAAACAAAAACTCTAGCAAGGTTTTGTCCACCAACGTTTCAGCTCTTCCTGAACCCTACTAAATATGACTGCCAAACTTCATGTTGACCAAAAATACTGGGAGGAGGTCATCATGAGAAAATTATCTTCTGGAAAATGCAGTGGCATCAAAAGGCCATTTAAGCTTGAAGAGATCTGGCGGATCAGAACTAGGCTGGAGATTGAAAACGATCTGATGCAGCTCGCACTACTGAACCTAGCGATAGATAGCAAGTTAAGAGCGAGTGATTTGCTAAAGCTACACGTCTACGATGTTTCTTCACAAGGAGTTATCTATGAAAGGGTTCAGTGCATCCAGCAAAAAACGGGCACCGATGTCCACTATGAGATTACTCCGAGAACACAGCAAAGTATTAGCCGATGGATTTTTGCAGCATCCCTAGAGGCAAGCAGTTTTCTATTCCCGAGTAGCCGACGCTCTGGGCAACCTATCAGCTACTCATTCTATCGTTCAATCATCAGGAACTGGGCTGCAAAACTGGGATTGAATGCTGACTATTACGGAACTCATTCCATGCGCCGCACCAAAGCCACTTTAATCTATGCCAGAACGAAAAACATCAGGGCCGTACAGATCTTACTTGGACATTCGAAGCTAGATAACACAATTCGATACCTTGGCGTTGAGTTAGAAGACGCTCTGAGGCTGTCTGAGAAAACAGATTGCTGACAGACAGGAGCTACTTCAGGCTTTTCTTCTGAAAAACCTGTGCCCGAAACGAGCTAGCAACAGGTAAGCAATCTTTACCTGTTGGCTCATCTCTGCCCCATTGTCATTTTCGCTCTTTAAATTTCTTGTCGTCCTGCTTCAAAATTTTCCTCAATAAAATTCATGTGAGAGAAACATATGGTTTTGCAAAATTATTCATTAAGGGTGAGTAGTTAAAAATCGGTTGCCCGGAGATATGCTGACGATGATTTTGAGTCACTTCGGGACAGAAATGGTTTAGAGTATTTACTTAAATTAGCAAAGGACGAATAACTTCTGGTATGGAAACTCAGTGTCCAATCTAACAGGAGCAATTTAGT
>DAITOW010000299.1:0-3674 GCA_036833965.1 Oleiphilaceae bacterium | reverse complement strand
CCATATAAAACAACGTCGTGTGACTTGCCTTGTGGCTCAGCGTTTTTCTTGCCAACAATATCTGCAAGCTCTTTTCTAAGGAACTCTTCGAGACTGGAACCCGCGCCATTCTCTTTATAAGAAACGGCAAGTTTGCCGATATCAACACGCGCATGACCCAACTCAAGCCCGGCCATCACTTTAAGCACTTCAAGAGTATCCAGTGCAGACAACTCTTTGTTCTCTATCTGACGAACAAAACGGTGAGACTTAAGCAAACCGATCACAGACTGATTGATAATGGCCCGACCATAAATAGATGTAACGACATTGTTCTCACGATACAAACGACCGATTAATGGAATCATGTCCTCGGCTGCGGATTCTCGCGTAGTCCAATCATTAAAATGGCTTTGAATGCTCTCGTTGCTCACGCTTCACACCCCTTGTATATGTGCGCTTAAAATAGGCCGCGTATTATCCTGGTTATCGATCAAGATAGCAATAAACGCCGGTCACTCAAAAATCATAATAATATTAGGCAAACCGCGCAGGCTTGCTAAACTGAAGTAACTGAACGGTACTAACAAAAACAATCAGGTAAAAACGTGGCAACTACTAGCGCGCTTGTCGTTGATGATTCTTCTACCTCTCGAACGTTACTGACAAAGATCTTAAAAAAGATGGGGATACACTGTGAGCAAGCGTGCTCCGGTGAAGACGCGCTATCGCAACTCGCTTGGTTCCATCCGGATTATATTTTTTTAGACCACCTGATGCCGGGCATGGATGGCTTTGAAACCCTAAAACGCATCAAGGCTGAAGAACAAACGAAGCATGTCCCCGTAATCATGTATACGTCCCAGCACGCCCACAACTACTATGAAGAGGCTCATCGCCTGGGCGCAGCAGGCGTTATCTCCAAACAAATTGATCGCGACAAACTCTATCTAATGCTGGATCGCCTGTGCTCCACAAAACCAGCCAAAACCGGCGATGACGTACCAACTGTCTTTAATGAAGTACAGGGTGACCTGAGCGCCACTGTCGAGAGCGAATCTACCAATTCAAAGCTGTATGCGCGTATTTCGACACTTGAAACCGCATACGAAGAACTGCACGAAGAGAACCGAAGCCTAAAATCGGAACTCGCCAAACTGGCCACTTCCCAGGCGGAGCTTACCAACAAGCGATTCAATTTGGCCTTCCCCCAGATTGTGATGTTTGTGTTTTTGGCATTTTCACTTTTTGCCTCTACGTTTGCCTGGCTCACAACCCAAAAAATTGAGCAAGGTTTCAAAAATACACAGATTCAAATGCAGCAAGTCAATGAATTGATTGATGAAATCATTCTTTTGCTAGAGCACGACTCGGACAAGTGATTCTGGGGACCTAATTGAGCAGCCACAACCTGAGAAAGCTCTGTAACGAGAGCAAATTTCTAATCATCGATGATTTTGAGAACTTCAGAACATCTCTTAGACTCATGCTTACCAGTTTTGGCGCAGGTTTTGTCGACACAGTTGCAAGCGCAGAACAGGCACTCAACCAAAGCAAATACGAAAGCTACGACGTCATACTCTGCGACTTCAATTTGGGTGAAGGGAAAAACGGACAACAGGTTCTCGAAGAACTGAGAATCAAAAAGAAGCTAAAACGCACACATTTGTTTGTCATGATCACGGCTGACACATCAAAAGAGGCCGTTCTGGGAACAAGAGAATTTCAACCAGACGCATACATCGCCAAGCCCGTCACCCGAAATATGCTTGAAGAGCGGCTAACACAGCTACTCGTCCAACAGAGAGCATTAAAACCTATTAACCGCGAGATTGATCTAGACAACTACGCCAAAGCGATTAGTTTATGCCAACAAGAGGTAGATCGAGGGTCAAGATATCGCTCCTGGTGCCTGCAAACCATGGCTGACTTGTATCGCAAAATGGGCGACAGCAGTAGCGCTCAGAAAATCTATAGCAGCGTTCTTCAAAATAGACCTATAGATTGGGCAAAAATCGGCCTCGCCAAGACCATGTATGACACAAGTAACTATGAAGAAGCCAAGAGTATCTTTGCATCTGTTGCGGAACGTTCCCCTTTTCTAGTTGAAGCCTACGAAGGTATAAGCGACAGCTGCGTGCGAATGGGACAGAAGCAGGAAGCCCAAAAAGCTCTGCAACAAGCGGTCTCTATTTCTCCGAGGATGGTTCAACGACAGTCAAAACTGGCCAACCTATGCGTTGAAAACAATGATTTGAAAGCAGCAAGTGAAGCATTTCGAAGTGCAGTGGCGTTTGGAGAAGGCACGGTTCACGAAACACCAGACCTGTACCTGAATTTCGGTCGCTGTCTAACCGATCTGGCTCTTGGAGATACCAGCGACACTGGCGCCAATCTATCTAGAGAGGCAAATACACAACTGGAAACCGTGCTCGACAAATTCTACTATGAAGAAGAATCTTGCCACTGCGCAAACCTTGTTAAAGCAAGAGTGCTTGTAGCGCAAAACCAGCCTGAGGCCGCCCTCGAACTTATCGAGGAAGTCCAGAGCCTGACAGACACGACAAAAATGAGCGCCGAACTTGGCATTGAAATGAGCAGAAGCCTTTACACCGCAGGCAAGCAAGATGATGCTCAAAAGCTTCTTATTGATCTTTCTCAAAGATTTGAGCACGACCCGGCAGCACTCTCAAAGATAGAGGCTGTGCTTGATGAGCCTGAACCTCTCGAAGTCAGGATACGCGCCAAAAGCCTTAATAGAACGGGAATCCAGTTATTTGAGACAGGAAAGCTTAAAGAGGCCATTGAGTCATTCAACTCAGCAGCTGCACTTACACCCAAGCATGCAGCACTGAATCTCAATCTGGCCCAGGTAGCTCTTCGGTTGCATCAACAAGAACCGAGCAGCTCAGCATTGAACATTGTTGAGCAGTGTATAGAACGAATCCAGCACATCCCGAAACAACACAAGCAATTCCGCCGTCTACAACACATAAAAAGCTCTCTAAAGAGAGCTCAAGCAGAGGCCTAATTATGTCTTCAGAAAAGTCGGAAAAAGCAGATTTTTCCTTGATCCTGGCATCGTCAGTACACGATATGAAGAACTCGCTAGGCATGCTTCTCCACTCTCTGGAAGAGCTATGTGAAAAGCTCCCTGAGGACAGTGAAAACAACCTAGGGGTCAGCACGATCCGCTATGAAGCGGAGCGGGTAAATAACGATCTAATTCAACTATTGGGCGTTTATCGATTGCAGAAGAGAATGCTCTCTGCTCACCTTGATGAACACTTCCTGGATGATATCTTTGCAGAGCAACAAGCCCAATATCGACAGGTTTTCAACGCCAGAGGCATCCAATTGACTGGAGAGATTGGAGAAACAACATCGTGGTTTTTCGACAGAGAACTGGTGTCGGGGATCCTGAACAACGCCCTGAATAATGCGAGCCGCTATACCAAGAGCCACATCATCATCTCAGGTCAAGAAACAGAGCTTGAAGGCCATCCTTATCTTGAGATAAGCGTACACGATGACGGCGATGGGTATCCTGACTCGATCCTGAAACTGGAACCAAGTGACATACAGAATAATTTGAATTTTAAAACAGGAAGTACCTCGCTAGGACTTTATTTTGCCTCGCAAGTTGCTGCATTACACCAACAGAACGCCAAAGCAGGCTTTATTCAGCTCGAAAA
>DAITOW010000298.1:0-3711 GCA_036833965.1 Oleiphilaceae bacterium | reverse complement strand
CATCACCCTCTTTAAAGCGGATCATCTTACCCGCACTACCCATCAGCATGATGTCACGCGAACCATCGGTGACCGCCGCACCAATCAAGGTATCGCCCTCATCCAAACCAAGCGCAATCAAGCCGGATGGGCGTGGTCGTGCAAAGTTCTCGAGCGGTGTTTTCTTGACGGTACCGTTCGCGGTCGCCATGAAAATAAAGTGGCCTTCTGTATATTCGCGCACCGTCAGGAAGGTGGTAATACGCTCATCCTCACCCAATGGCAGGATATTCACCATCGGCCGACCACGAGAACCACGGCTTGCCTGCGGAATTTCAAACGTTCTTAACCAGTAAACCTTACCCTTGTTTGAGAAGCATAAAATCGTGTCATGCGAATTCGCGACCACTAGTTTCTCGATAAAATCTTCGTCTTTCATTGCGGTAGCCGATTTACCGCGACCACCACGACGCTGCGCCGCATAGTCTTCAAGCTTCTGGGTTTTCGCATAGCCCGCGTGAGAAATGGTTACAACCAGATCTTCTTCGGTAATCAAATCTGCGACCGTCAAATCACGGCGTGAAGACATAATTTCAGTACGACGCTGATCGCCGTATTCTTCACGAATTTCTTCTAGCTCTTCACGAATTACCTGCATCAACTTCTCAGGATCGCTCAAAATGCCCAAAAGCTCGGTGATACGCTCAAGAATCTCTTTGTATTCCTGAATCAGTTTTTCAGTTTCAAGGCCTGTTAAGCGATGCAGACGCATGTTCAGAATCTCTTGCGCCTGAACTGGTGATAAGTAGTACTTACCATTCACCAGGCCATACTCAGCGCCAAGATCGTCCGGCTTACAGGCATCAACACCTGCTTTTTCAAGCATGCCAACAACAGCACCCGGCTCCCAGGCCTGAGCCAGCAAAGCCTCTTTCGCTTCGGCTGAGGTCGGGGACTTTTTGATCAACTCGATCACAGGGTCGATGTTCGCAAGCGCAACCGTCAAACCTTCAAGAATATGCCCTCGCTCACGCGCCTTGCGGAGCAAATACACTGTTCTGCGGGTAACCACTTCACGACGGTGCTTGACGAAAATCTCAAGCGACTGCTTCAGGTTAATGGTTTTAGGCTCACCATTAACCAAGGCAACCATGTTGATACCAAACACGTTTTCAAGCTGTGTTTGTGTATACAAGTTATTCATAATTACATCAGGCACTTCGCCACGACGCAATTCAATGACGATACGCATACCTTCCTTGTTCGACTCATCGCGCAATTCGGTAATGCCTTCGATCTTCTTGTCTTTTACCAGCTCGGCAATCTTCTCGATCAAACGCGCCTTGTTAACCTGATAGGGAATCTCGGTAACAACAATGCGCTCCTTACCTTTTGCGTCAGTTTCTACCTCGTAGCGGGCACGCAGATAGATTTTGCCACGCCCCGTCTGGTAAGCCTGCACAATGCCGGCACGGCCATTGATCATGGCAGATGTCGGGAAGTCCGGACCGGGAATGTACTCCATCAACTCTTCCGTCGTAATCTCGGAGTTGTCGAGCAACGCAAGACAACCGGTTACCACCTCGGTCAGGTTGTGCGGAGGAATATTCGTCGCCATACCAACTGCAATACCGGATGAACCATTCACCAATAGATTTGGTACTCGCGTTGGCAAAACCTCGGGAATCTGTTCCGTACCGTCATAGTTCGGGACAAAATCCACTGTTTCTTTATCAAGATCTGCCAACAACGAATGAGCCAGCTTCTGCATGCGAATTTCGGTATATCGCATCGCTGCCGGGTTATCCCCGTCGATCGAACCGAAGTTACCCTGACCATCTACCAGGGTGTAGCGGAGCGAAAAAGGCTGAGCCATACGAACGATGGTGTCGTACACCGCCGAGTCACCGTGTGGGTGGTATTTACCGATCACATCACCAACAACACGCGCGGATTTCTTGTAGGGCTTATTCCAGTCATTGTTCAGCTCGCTCATTGCGAACAAAACACGCCTGTGCACCGGCTTGAGGCCGTCCCGTGCATCAGGCAGAGCACGACCGACAATGACACTCATTGCGTAATCGAGGTAGGATTGTTTGAGCTCGTCTTCAATATTTACGGGAAGGATTTCTTTAGCGTGATCACTCATCTGGAGTGCATTCCTTTCTGATATTAAGTCGTTATCGTTATTAGGTGGCACATAAATACCAAGCGCAGTATTTAGAAGCTTTTTGCACCACTCTTACTGACACCATCTCAGGCGCTTTTATAAGTACCCTTATCCTACCATAAAGGTCTGCTAAAAGTGAGCACTTAGAGCACTCCTGAACCTCTTAAAGACGAAAAATTGGTGACTCATCAAACAAAGACTACGCTTAATACAAAATATCTTTAAAAAAACGTTCAAAAGCCACTGATATGCCAAAGTTTTTAATTGTTGAAGACAGTCCGATCGTTGTAAAAATCCTGAAGCACCTGCTCAGGGAACACCCCTCTCTGGATTTTGATATTGCCACAACCGCGGCAGAAGCGCGTACTCTGATTGATGGCGGCAGCAGCAAATACTTTGCGGCTCTGGTCGATCTGAACCTCCCTGACGCACCGAATGGCGAAGTCGTTGACGAATGTATCGCCAAAAAGCTCCCGACGATTGTTTTAACCGGCAACTTTGACGAAACCAAACGGCAGGAAATTTTCAAAAAGCGTGTGGTTGACTACATCGTCAAAGAAAGCCGCTTCTCGTATGAATACGCAATCAAGCTTTTGAACCGGTTGCATCGCAACAAAGACATCAAGATTCTGGTTGCCGATGATTCCACCACGTCGCGCAAACATATCTCACAACTGCTCGAAAGCCAGCTTTTTAATGTGCTGCAGGCCGACGATGGAGACACAGCCTTACAGATGCTGGAGCAGGACAGCAGTATCCAGATGCTGATCACCGACTACAACATGCCGCGCATGAACGGTTTTGATCTGGTGAGACAAATTCGCAAACAGGTAGACAAAAACGGACTGGTGATCATTGGCCTTTCTGCCGATGGCGACAATTCCCTCTCCGCAAAATTCATCAAAAATGGCTCAAACGACTTCCTGAAAAAGCCCTTCAGCCACGAAGAATTCCACTGCCGCGTGATGCACAACATCGAGAACATGGAGTTCACCAAAACCATGCATCACATGGCAATGCACGATTACGCAACCGGCCTACCCAACAAGCGCGCCTTTAATGAACAGGCGGAGGCTCTGCTCAAACAGGCCGGCAAACAAGGGCGCGAAGCCTTTATTGCGATTCTTGCAATTGACCAGCTTGACGAACTTCAGGACCGATTCGGGATTGAAACAGCAGATTTGATAGTAAGCGAACTGAGGGAACTGCTAAACAGCGCTCTGTCACGCTTTGTTTATGCCCGCCTCAGTGATGGCGACCTGGGCATAGCAATGAGCGGCATCAACGCCGAGCAAGCTGAACGCTTTATCAACGGCTTGATTGAACGCATTGAAGATCAGATTTTGATGATTAACGACCAGAGTTTGCAGGTGACTGTTTCCGCAGGGCTTGTCACCGCAACGCAAGGCAACTTGCTGCTCAGCTGCCGCGAGGCAGATAACCTCGCCTACAGCGCCAGACAAAATGGCGGCAATCAGCTAGCGAAGTAGGTATAGAGTTGTAAATCGGACATCTGAGGTCGGACGAAGAACGTCGGAAATCGGAACATCTACATCAATAAC
>DAITOW010000297.1:0-3729 GCA_036833965.1 Oleiphilaceae bacterium | reverse complement strand
GGCTTGGTACTGCAGAGTTGGAAAGCGCACTGGTTTCCCATCCGGATGTTGCAGAAGCAGCGGTGGTCGGCTTCCCACACGATATCAAGGGCGAAGCGATTTATGTGTATGTGACGCCGATGGCGGGCACGCAATTGGCCCAGAATGCCTCCGACCTGCTCAAGCAACATGTGCGCGTTGAAATGGGGCCGGTTGCAACGCCGGATTGCATTCAATGGGTTGATGCCTTGCCGAAAACGCGATCAGGCAAAATCATGCGTCGCATTCTGCGCAAAATTGCGGCCAACGAGTTTGATAATTTGGGTGATACCTCGACGCTGAATGATCCGAGTGTAGTGGATGCACTCATTGCCGGGCGGCAGTCTTCCTAGTTCGACATTTGCGTGTTTGATACGGTAGCCTTTTCAGGGAGGAAAAGGCTATGCTTAGGGTCACTGCTGTCGCACTTCGAAGGATAAACAATGTATACAATCCACATCGCGGATGATCATCCACTGTTCCGCAATGCCTTGTTGGGTGTTTTGAATACCCACCTTCCCGATGCGACAATCACCGAATCCTCCGATCTGGAAACAACGCTGCATGCACTTGAGCAGAATCCGGACATTGATTTGTTGTTGCTTGATTTGCACATGCCGGGCTCTCAGGACTTGTTTGGCCTAGTTACCGTGCGAGAAAAATTCCCTACGATTCCCTTGATCGTAATTTCTGCGCGCGAAGATACTGAAACGATCAGCCGTTGTATGGGGCATGGTTCAAGCGGCTTTATTCCCAAGTCATCTTCCCCAGCAACGATCAAAACAGCAATTGAACAAGTGATTGATGGTGAGGCCTGGGTGCCGCCGTCAGTTCGTCAGAGCCTAAGACGTATCGATAGCGAAGAGCGCGATCTTGCGGCGAAGGTGGCCGCCCTGACACCTCAACAATATCGCGTACTGTGTTTTTTGCGTGAAGGTTGGCTGAATAAACAGATTGCTTATGAAATAGGCGTGACCGAGGCAACAGTAAAAGCGCATATTACCGCGATCTTCCGAAAACTCGGTGTAAGTAATCGAACCCAGGCAGTAATTACTCTGTCTAAGCTTTCTCTGGATGAGCCTGCGGCTCAAGAAGGCCATTAGGTTTTTTCTCTTTCTCTGCTGTTGTTACGGGAAACTAGATTTTCATAGCTGCTCAGCGTATTGGCTTTTTGAGAGACGCGGACTTTATGTTAAAGCTGAATTTGCATGTGCTTAGGAGAGCAAAGAAGCCATTTTAACGCCAAGTTTCCGGTGTCCGTTGCTGCGCCTTGTTAACGGTTTTCATTATTGCGATCCTGCAAAATGAAATTTCGTAGTGCTCTTTCACCGCGCATAACGTAAAGAATATAAACTAGGTCACCTTCAAGGCGATAGAAGATGCGACAAGGACCGACAATAAGTTCGCGATATCGTGAATTCTCAAGTTCTTCTGGGACTTTACCGGAAAGGGGGTGCTCTTTTAAACGTTTTACTGATTCGAATACATTGGCAACCAATTTTTTGGCTGCGCTTGGTTTGTCTAACGCAATGTATTCTGCTATCTCGTTAAGGTCTTCCAGCGCGGGCTCAGTCCATTTTATTTGAGCCATTTACTCATTTTCTCTTCTGCTTCCGATTCAGAATAAATACGACGTTCAAAAACGGCTGTTTCTCCACGAGCAATACCTTCAAGAATACGCATTCTATTCTGCATTTGCTCGTAATCTTCAACATCTAAGAGATAGGCTGAGGGCTGGCCGTGCTCGGTGATTAACACAGGTTCTTTGGAGGCATGAAGGTCAGCTAAAATCTTTGTAGCTTGCCTTTTTAAAGTGGTTACAAGTTCTGTTTTCATAAAAGTGATACTATTCTATCACTTTCTGGTTTGCAACGACTCTTTACAGTTGACGTTCCTCGCTCTGCGAGATTTGCGGGTCCAGCAGTTAGAGGGCCGAGGCAGACCAAACTGGTTCGTATTGATTTAGCCTCAGCATGTCCGATTCTCACCAACAGCCCATGTTATATTGATCTCTATGATCACTTCTCCCAAAAAGGTTTATCTGCCTCAATACGGGCATCGTAGCGGCTGATTCCTATGTCCTGAAGTGCGCGGTCATCCAGATCGGCTAGCTGGATACGTGTTTTGTGTCGTCTGTGCCATTCGCTCAGTACTGTTCTTAGGTTCGAGTAATTTTCTTTAATGTT
Organism: Oleiphilaceae bacterium; assembly: GCA_036833965.1. Classification (GTDB taxonomy): domain Bacteria; phylum Pseudomonadota; class Gammaproteobacteria; order Pseudomonadales; family Oleiphilaceae; genus PZPK01. The sequence goes on along the minus strand of DAITOW010000297.1, from coordinate 1,525 downwards.
TATTATGAAGAAAATCTTATGTGCTGGTATTTGTTGAATGTTCATTGTCCTTCTCCTTTCATCTGGTAGGATAATGATCGTTGCTTTAGTGTGATTCCGACAAATGACTTTAATTGCTATATAATGAAGAAAAACTTATGTATATCTCTCGCGAGTAATTGAGATGAAGCGTTTGCCACCACTTCGAGCTTTGCAGGCATTTCGTCATGCAGGCGTCAGTCTGAGCTTTAAGCTCGCTGCAGATCAGTTGTATGTTTCACCCACTGCAATTAGCCAGCAGATAAAGCTTCTGGAACAGGCGCTTGGAGTGCCGCTTTTCAAGCGCAAAACGCGTGAGGTGATATTGACGGACGAGGGTGCAAGGCTTCTTCCTTATGTCACTCGAGCCTTTAAAGCTTTGGAGGAGGGTGTCGCTCAGTTTGGAGAAGACCCTGATCCGACGCGCTTGATGTTAAGTTCGTTTCCTTCGTTTTCTGCACGGTTCCTGATTCCTAAGCTCCGGGATTATCAAACCTATAGTGAAGGGGTTACTGTGCATCTGCAGTCTTCGCTGTCGTTGAGCAACTTTGACGGGCAGCAGCTTGATGCTGCTGTTCGCTTAGGGAGAGGTGATTATCCGGGGTTGGAGGCCCGGCATCTGACGGATGATTATATTATAGCGGTCTGCAGTCCTTTATTGCTGCGAGGGGAAGAAGAGTTGGGGCCGCAGTTGGAAAGCTTGCCCGTTTTGATTGATGGCTCTGAAGACATGCAGTCGTTGTGGAATAGTTTTCAGCAGGCAAGTCGCGTTCGTTTCCAGTATGCGACTTCACGGCTTGAAGTGTCGGATGCAAGTATGCTGATTGAGGCTGTTCTGGGTGGCCAGGGTATTGCCCTGATGCGCTACAGTCTCGTTTATGAGTTGCTTGAGAAGGGGCTGTTGGTCTGTCCTCTTTCCTATTATCTGGAGTCGACCTATGCTCTTTATTTGGTCGCGCCTGAGTGGCATTTTAATCGCCTGAAGATTCAAAATTTTGAAGCCTGGTTACGGGCTGAACTGCAAACAGTGGGGGAGGGCTGGGCTCGTTTCAGTGCTGGCTTTGCTCCAATTTCTCTTGCTTCTGCCGATTCCTGATTATCTCGCATTGTTTTATATAATATCCGCTGTGTAAAATATCATTTACAGGTGTTATAGTCTCGCCCGGGTTCAGTGGTGATAGATAAGCGATTGAAGATTGTTTATCTATCACTTCTATAGGTAGTAACTATGAACAGTTTCAATCAAATGCATCATTTTGTCGTTGTTGGCGGGGGCGCTGGAGGACTGGAGCTTGCAACAAAGCTCGGCAATAAACTCGGTAAGAAGCAAAAAGCACGGATTACTCTGGTGGATGCGGCATTGACGCATGTCTGGAAGCCTCTTTTGCATGAGGTCGCGGCGGGTTCGCTTAACTCTGACGCTGCACAAGTAGACTTTCGGGTGCACGCCCAACAACATTATTTTGAATATCAGCCCGGCAGGTTAACAGGCATGAATCGGGCGGAC
>DAITOW010000296.1:2758-3732 GCA_036833965.1 Oleiphilaceae bacterium | reverse complement strand
TCGCAACGACAGGCAGCTGCTGCGGTACTGATGGCTTCGTCTACGCGACCGAAATTCAGCATTCCTCGCGCCAGTAGCGCCCCCCAGGCGGATAAACGATTATCGCGGGGACTTACGCGAATGCCATGGAGCATCAGATCGATACCCTCTTCCTCGCCGTTCGCCAGCAACGCAGCGCCTAGCGCTGCCACTGCCTGCGCATTGCTGGGATCGAGCTCAACGGCACGGCGTAACATGCGAATCCCGCGCTGATAATCTCCCATGTCCGCAAAGGCGCAACCTGCATAGCCAAGCACATCAGAGTCCTGGCTATCCAGTGCAATGGCTGTTTCGGCGGCCTGGGTGGCCTCTTCCTCCCAGCTCTCGCCATGGACAAGGCCGACCAGATGGCCAATCGCCAAAATCAATGAGAGATAAGCATGAGCGAATGCCAGCTCCGGATCGCGGGCAATGGCTTGCCGCAGTAAATCCGCGGCTTCGGAAAAGCTCTCCTCGCTCCAGCCTTTCATGCCCAGGATGGCGTGCCCCTGGCGATACAAAGCCCAGGCACCGAGATCTACCGGCCGGCGCTTGCGCAGGGTGGCCAGCTCAGCCCGATTCAGCTCGGGTTCAATCCGTGCCACTATTTCGCGAATCATTTCATCCTGCAAGTCGCCCAGGCTTTCCGTGGGTATTACTCTGCGCTCAGACCAAAGCATGCTGCAGGTTTTGGTTTCCAGCAGCTGTAACCCTACCCTCAGGTTTTCGCCCAAGGCCCACACTGAACCCTCGACCACATAATCAGCCCCCAATTCTCGACCGATCTGGTCGATGGAAACCTCACACAGGCGATAACTAGCGGATGAATTGCGGGACAGCACCAGAAAACCGGGAATTCGTGCCAACTGAATCCCGATATCCTCGCCCAGCGCCTCGGCAATCCATGCAATTTCGTCGTTGCCGTAACTATGGGCAAAAGGGAGCACCGCCAGTAC
>DAITOW010000296.1:0-2748 GCA_036833965.1 Oleiphilaceae bacterium | reverse complement strand
TTGCCGGACAATAGCGGGAACAGGCAGGCATCACCCAAGGCTTCGCTGCCTGCCAGTGCGCTGTCGCGCAGCAAGTTGGCATTCGGTGCTAGCTCAGGTGGCGGCGCTGCCGACTCGAGCGTTTCGCTCACTGTAGCGACGAAGCGATAACCACGGCGATTATAGGTCGCGATATGCTGCTGGTCTCGCCCACTGTCCCCTAACGCCTGACGGGCTGCTTTGATACAGCTGCTAAGGGTGGACTCCGTTACCACCTTGCCGGCCCACAGCGCATCGCAAAGCTCCTGTCGGCTTACAATACGGTCACGATGACTCGCCAAATATACCAGTAGGTCAAATACTTGCGGTTCGAGGGGGGTTGGCACACCAACATGTCGCAACTCATACACATCCGTGTCCAGTTCGTAGTCTCCAAACACTATTAACATCTGAGTGATCTCCACAGTCATTTCGCTCATCGGACATTAACAAACAAGCCCCACAAAATCTCCACAAATTCTCCCCTTGATCCTCAAGTAACCCCTTCATCTCACGGTTACACTGTTTTCAACTTGAGCAGCACAGCAAAACGCGTGGGCTCAACTTAAACCGCAAACCATTGAAAATAGAACTGAGTAAAAAAGGAGCTATATCATGCCATTAGTTACTATCAACGTTATTGAAAACGTATTTAGCAAAGAACAAAAGCGCGAAATGATTGAGAAGGTCACCGATGCAATGGTGGAGATTGAGGGCGAAGCGATGCGCTCCGTCACTTGGGTCAAAGTAGAAGACGTACCTGAGGGCCAATGGGGAATCGGAGGTATAGCATTAAACGCCGCCATGATCCATCAAATGAAGCATGCGAACGAAGACAAAACAAGCGCGGCCTGGTCATAAAGTGGACGGCGATCGATACGCATCGCCAGACACAGGACCAGTGCTGATACCAGAGACAACCGGTGCCAGGAACACATCCTGGCACCACTCAAAATTTACAGGAGACACATTATGTTCATGCTGGATTGGAAAGATATTGGATGGTGGTATTGGTTAGTGTTGAGCTGCTTGCTTAACTTGTCGGCTCATGGGCTGATTGACGGCTATCCCCTTGTGATACTGATCGCCGCTGTGCATTTGTTACATTACGCGCAAAGGGAAGGTTCCCTGCAGGCATTCTCTGTTCAGGTGCGGTGGGCGTTCCTCGCCTACGTGCTGATTGCGTACCAGCCTGGAATGCAGTGGATGTTTTGGCTGCCTGCAATAGGAACCATCGCCAGGGTCACGATAGGATACTGTCTGCTCGCTCGGCTACTGATGCTGATGCCTTTCAATCGCACGGTTCCATTGACTTGGTCGTTCGTGCGACGCGCTTTGTTAGGTGCTCCGGTACGCGGTAGTGTGTTGCATGGATTGGGCGCCTATGAAGCGATTGGATCCTGACGCTTTTCCCAACAAGGCGATTGGAGTTCTCTCAAAAATACCCGATCGCCTCATTTGCTTTTCTACTCATTCCAGAGAGTTTTCCAAGAAGGGATATCGGGGGCAGAGTAACATTTATCTTAACTAGACAATGAATTCCGGACCACGCTTCGCTGTCTGGAATGACGTAACTGAAAGTGCGCTAATGTACGCTATTTTTGCATCAGCGGAAGAGGGGTCATCCAGAAGATAAGCGTCCGCTTTCCTCTTAAGTTAATCAACGAAGCCTTTCGTCCTGTTGTCTGCTGCTCACCATGAGCGAACGTACTGCGTTTGATATTTGCCTGATGGGGGGCGCGAGCGATCCTTGCCTATTGATATCCTTATAAGACCAAATTCACATCAGTTAAAAGCTTTTGTAAACTTTGTCTGCTGTCGAAAGCCAAAAGGATAATGAGTTCTTTGTTGTCTTCGTCGACGCGATAAATGACCGTATTGTGCTTGTCGATAATCCACTGTCGATACCCTGCAACACCCAAGTCCAGCAAGCGATCGCACACCGAGCCCATGAAAGGGTTGAAAGGCAAAGTCTCTTCGATCGCTTTTCTTATCTGAGACTGGGCTGCTGCAGACAATTCCTCAGAGAATTTTCGTTCAAGAAAAGATCTTAACCTTCTAAGGGAAATCTTGAAGACAGGACTGAATACAAGTTTGTACGGCATACGATTCAGTCAATATCAAAAGCGTCATCGATGGATAGCTTATCTTTATTAGCTGAAGTTTCAGCCAAATTAACCAGCTTTAGCAAAGCGATAGTTTCTTGTTGATATTGATAGTCTTCATAGCTTTGAACAACATACTTAGCTTTGCCATTCTGGGTGACGAGCAAAGGCTCATCCACATTTAATTTGTTTGCGTTTTCTTTAACAAACGTAACTGTTTCAGTATGCATAGCTGTGCTCACAAAAAAGACTATATTCGGTCTGATTATAGTCTTTAGCGGGTCGGGTTGCCAACAAGCTATTCACGCTTCGCTTTTAAAATCAAAAGTAGCGCGGATTTTCTAGCTGAACTTCTTTATGGCTTTCTGTAGAGCGTTCGTTTTGGATTTCACCGTTCTTCAGTTTCGTACAAGGCAATTAGGCCTTGTACATCTGTCTTCCGTCCATCCAGGTCTCAAGTACTTTAATGTCCTTGATTGTATCCGCCGGCACTTTTCTCGGGTCTTTGTCGAGAATAACAAAGTCCGCAAATTTACCGGGCTCGAGGCTGCCAATTTCTTCTTCGGAGGATAGTTGCCAGGCGGCTTCGGAGGTGACCGCTCGAATGGCTGACTCGACTGAAATC
>DAITOW010000295.1:0-3736 GCA_036833965.1 Oleiphilaceae bacterium | reverse complement strand
TGGCTGAAGCGTTGAAGTCGATAGGATTCGTTAACTTTTTGGTAGAGGTTGGCGGCGAGGTGAGGGTGGCTGGCACGAATGCTGCGGGCGACCCGTGGCGTTTGGGCATTGAACAGCCTGATATTCTTGGTCGAAAAGCGTATAATGTTGCTCATCTCAAGGATGTTTCGATGGCCACTTCAGGGGATTATCGAAACTTTATTGACGGACCGGAAGGGCGGTACTCGCACACAATTAATCCGCAAACCGGTTATCCGGTCTCTAGCGAGATAGCGTCCGTTTCCGTGGTGATGGACGATTGCGCTAGTGCAGACGCTTGGGCGACGGCACTTCTTGCAATGGGTAAAGACAGGGCGCTTGAGTATGCAGAGCGACTGGATATAGCAGCGTTTTTTATCTTCCGAGAGGATGATGGCTTTAACTCTCGCGTTAGCGAGCAAATGCAGCAGTATCTCCGTTAGGTTTCATCTGAACAGTAGAGGTTTTTGTGATGGAAATATTTTTTATTGTTTTCGCTTTCATGGCGGTCTTAATTACTTTGATGGCAATCGGTGTGATTTTTAACAATAAGCCTATTAGTGGTTCTTGTGGTGGTATGAGTGCGCTAGGGATGGACGTTGCATGTGACATTTGTAAGGGTGACCCCCAGAAGTGCGATAAAGAGTCGGCAGAGGCTTCAAAAGGCGATACAGGGCTAGCTTACGAAGCTGAGACCAAAGTCTAAAGTTAGTCTAAGCTGAAAAATGGTATAAGTGATTGAATTGTAAATTTAAATAAGAAGGAAGTGCGAAGTATGGCTGAGTATCGCTACGATGTGGTCGTTATTGGTTCCGGACCTGCCGGAGAGGGTGCGGCGATGAACGCCTCAAAACACGGAAAGCGTGTAGCGGTGATCGAGGAAAAACATGTTGTTGGCGGTAACTGTACTCATCTGGGTACGATCCCCTCAAAGGCTTTGCGTCATGCAGTTAAGCAGATTATAACCTTCAACACGAACACAATGTTTAGAGACATTGGTGAGCCTCGATGGTTTTCATTTCCGAGAGTGCTCAAAAGTGCTGAGAAAGTTATTTCGAAGCAAGTGAAGCTTCGCACCCAGTTCTACGCGCGAAATCGTATCGATCTTTATAATGGTCGCGCTTGTTTTCTTGATAAGAACCGGGTTGAGGTTTGTGGCGGGCAGTCCAACGACGTGTTGGTTGCAGAGACTGTTATTATTGCTAGCGGCAGCAGGCCATACAAGCCTGCAAATGTAGACTTTAGCCATGACAGGATTTACTGCAGTGACTCGATTCTTACGCTTAACCATACTCCTCGTACGATGGTTATTTATGGTGCGGGCGTTATAGGATGCGAATATGCCTCAATTTTTGCCGGTCTTGGCGTAAAGGTTGACTTGGTGAACCCAGGAGAAAAATTACTATCATTCCTGGATGACGAGATTTCTGATGCGCTCAGTTATCATCTTCGCAATAACGGAGTGCTTGTTCGTCACAATGAGACCTATGAATCTGTTGTGGGCACAGATAAAAGTGTTGAAGTCACCTTTACCTCTGGCAAAAAAATTCGGGCGGATGCGTTTCTTTGGTGTAACGGCCGCAGTGGTAATACTGACCACATGGGACTCGAAAATATTGGGCTCAAGCCTAACTCCCGCGGTCAGTTAACAATAGATGATCATTATCGAACGGAAGTCGATGGTATTTATGCTGTCGGTGACGTTATCGGCTGGCCGGCTCTTGCGAGTGCTGCTTATGATCAGGGCAGAGCGTCAGCATCTGCGATGGCTGAAGATCGGTATTTTCGCTTTGTAGATGATGTGCCTACCGGTATTTACACGATTCCGGAAATCAGCTCAGTAGGAAGAACTGAACGGGAATTGACGGAGGAGAAGGTGCCTTATGAGGTCGGGCAGGCTTTCTTTAAAGACTTGGCTCGCGCTCAGATAACGGGCGAAGCAGTTGGCATGCTGAAAATTCTGTTCCATAGAGAAACTCGGGAGATCTTGGGGATCCATTGTTTCGGGGACCAAGCAGCTGAGATCGTGCACATCGGTCAAGCGATCATGCGTCAGACTGGGGACGCGAATAGTCTCGACTATTTTATCAACACCACGTTTAACTACCCGACTATGGCGGAAGCTTATCGTGTAGCGGCTCTCAACGGTTTGAACCGCATTTTTTAGTCTTATCAAATAAAGAGACGCACATCGCATAGTTTGATTTGCGTCTCCCATCCAAGCGTCTAGTAGTTCACGCTTCTCAACCCCTCCAATTGTGTGGCTTAGGCGCATTATGTAGCATTATGCGGTTATCTGACTCCAGGTTTTGGAGTGTCTTCTCGCGAGTAAATGGAATAGACCTTCTCTATGCTACAAAGCGTTTTTAGCGTATTCAAACTTTCCCTTGTTGTCGTTTTTACGGCTTTTCTAATGGCATGTAACGGGGGGAGCTCCGATGTCGTCCGTTTGGCAGATGAAACGGTCAAGATCGAAAAGCCAGATTTAAATCTGAATGTTAATGTTGTTAAAGGGCCGGTCGCGGGTGCCAAGGTCAATTTTTATGCTGTCGATCTTGGTTCGGGGGAATTTGGGGAGTTTTCGCGTGCTGCGGACTATTTGCTCGACTTTCTTGATGAATTGGGGGTGCAAGTTGTTGATGGTACTTTGCAATTCGACACGCTTTCCGATCCAGAGGTGTATTCTGCCCTTGGCCGTTTAGCTCAGGAAGACTTTCTTGTCGGCAGTATTCACGTTTTAATGGATGACGTGAACGCATCAGGTTCAGACGCTGATGCCGTTACAAAACTAGAAGCCTTTATCGCAAGCGAGACGAATACTTTTCACAGGCAAGCGGTTACTGATATTAAAGATTCCTTTGCCAATCTTGCTGATATACGGACACGTGTAGCGCAAATACCTACAGTGGTTGGTGAGTTGGTTCGAGCGTTGGAAGAAAGTGACAACAAGATTTCATTCGAACGTGTCAGATCTATTGCCCAGTCTTTTTCTTCTAGTGAAACAGACGCAGTCAAAAATGCGGGCTGGAGTGCTTTTTATAATGAGTTAGACGCCTTGCAAGTGGCGGCTTTGAGTAAGGCTCAAGTCGCATCGCGTATTGATGCCGTTTTTGATAAAGCAGAAGAAAATGCCTGGTTTGTTTCAGATCTTGTCGCAAAAAGGCAGTTAGCGGCATTAGAGGATAGCGTTGACAATGCTTCAGATATTTTCGACGTTCAGTTGCTTGTTGCAGAAGCCTACACCTACGAAGGTAACGAGAATCTAAAACAAGAACTAAGAGTTTTAAGAGATGGCATTATCACCCCGCTTGATGCCGTTGAAGTTCTGAAGAGAAAGGAAGCCTTGGTTAAATGGCCTCTTAAGTCTTTGCTAACTAGCTACTCGACAACTCAATCGCTTTTTGCACAGTTTCTCTCCGATGGCCGTCAGAAATTTCCTGAAGCTCTGAAAAAGGCATTTGTGAACGAAGAAATTGACTCAGGGACGGGGCATCCTGTTAATTGGATTGCACAGCAAGTATCTGATGTAACCGCATCTGTTCCACTTGTCGATTTAGGACAGAGAAAAGGTTTGATCTATGTTGAATCTGACTTGCGGTCGGGTATCGATTTGACTTCCGGAGCTAGACCCCTGTTCGGTAAGTTGGCTGCACTGATTTCAATCGATAAGTTGAGGGGGGCTGGAGATAATAGTAAGGAGGATCAGTCGGTTCGTCTG
>DAITOW010000294.1:0-3749 GCA_036833965.1 Oleiphilaceae bacterium | reverse complement strand
GTCACTGAGCCGCCTGTAACCTCGTAGGCTCCGTTGCCTGCAAGAACCTGTGAAAGGGTGCTTTTGCCACTACCGTTAGGACCCATGATGGCGTGTACTTCGCCAGCTTTTACCTCAAGGTTCAAACCTTTCAGGATTTGTTTGTCTTCTACCGATGCTTGCAAGTCTTTGATTTCTAACATTTCTACCTTTCCGCAATTTTTTGCATGATTCTGCATATGTATGCACAGGTGCGCCGCCTTTATTTGGTTGTCAGCGCACGAGTTGTTCGTTTATCTAGCCCACGCTACCTTCGAGGCTAACTTCGAGCAATTTCGTCGCTTCAACCGCGAACTCCATAGGAAGCTCTTTGAATACTTCCTTACAAAATCCGTTGACGATCATAGAGACTGCATGCTCCGCATCAATACCCCGTTGCTGACATAAGAACAGCTGATCATCACTCACTTTGGATGTCGTCGCTTCGTGTTCCACGATAGCGCTCTTGTTCTTGTTCTCTATGTACGGGAAGGTGTGTGCGCCGCACTTGTCACCAATCAGCAAGGAGTCGCACTGCGTGTAGTTTCGTGCGCCCTCTGCACCGGGACCGATGCGAACCAGTCCTCGATAGCTGCTATCGCTTCTGCCTGCAGAGATGCCTTTGGAAATGATGGTGCTCTTGGTGTTCTTGCCAAGGTGAATCATCTTTGTGCCGGTGTCTGCCTGCTGTGCGTTATTGGTAAGTGCAACGGAGTAAAACTCTCCAACACTGCCTTCGCCACGCAAGATGCAGCTCGGGTACTTCCAGGTGATCGCAGAGCCTGTTTCGACCTGAGTCCAACTGATTTTCGAGTTTCGGCCAATGCAAGCGCCGCGTTTGGTTACGAAGTTATAAATGCCGCCGCGACCTTCTTCGTCACCGGGATACCAGTTTTGAACGGTCGAGTATTTAATTTCCGCATCATCCAGTACAACCAGTTCAACCACCGCGGCATGTAATTGGTTTTCGTCGCGCATTGGCGCGGTGCAGCCTTCGAGATAGCTTACATGGCTTCCTTCGTCAGCAATGATCAGCGTTCGTTCAAACTGGCCTGTTTTGGCTTCGTTGATTCGGAAATAGGTCGAAAGCTCAAGTGGGCAGCGTACACCTTTAGGTATGTAAACAAATGAGCCGTCCGAGAATACAGCAGAGTTCAGGGCTGCATAGAAGTTGTCTTTTTGTGGTACGACGGAACCGATGTATTTTTTGATCAGTTCTGGATGCTTATGCACCGCCTCGGAGATCGGGCAGAAAATGACGCCTGCTTCAGTCAACTTTTCTTTGAATGTAGTGGTCACCGAAACACTGTCGAAGACGGCGTCGACTGCTACACCGGCGAGTCGCGCCCGTTCATGCAAGGGAATGCCTAACTTCTCATATGTTTTGAGGAGTTCCGGATCGACCTCGTCCAGACTTTTCGGGCCATCATTCTTGGATTTTGGCGCAGAGTAATAAGCGATCTCATTGAAGTCGATTTTAGGGAAGTTTACGTGTGCCCACTCCGGTTCTTCCATCTCAAGCCATGCGCGATAGGCCTTTAGACGCCATTCAAGCATCCACTCAGGCTCTTTCTTTTTGGCGGAGAGACGGCGGATCACATCCTCGTTCAAACCGGGTTCAAACGTTTCCGATTCGATTTCGGTAACGAAACCGTGCTCGTACTGTTTCTTGATTAGCTCTTTAACAGCTTTGTCAGATTCAGACATTCCAGACAGTGCTCATTGTTGCGTGTGTGTTAGTAGCCGATTGATTGGGCGGCGCTTACAGTTTCAGCGAAAGTTTTGCTTTGCAGCCTTGTCACGCTAACGCCCCGAAAATCACTCATCGGTCACAAGTGTCGGGCAATTATATAATACCTTAGTATTTTAGTCAGGTATTATTTTGGCTCTCGGATTCCCAGAATCCGGATCAAATCCGCGCGACGGCTCGCGATTTTATACTTTTATGTAAAAAATTGCAGACTTGTTACGTAAGTTTTCAGAATCAAGCGAATTTGCGACAGAGAGTCTGGCTTCTTTTGCTACGCTTAATTGAATTTACTGCTTTTAAGGGCATAGTGAGTGCTTGGAGAGAATAACTACAGTAGCTACGAAGTTGACGGAACATCCAAAGGCCCGTGCGGGGTCAGCAGGATCCCTGACTTTGAGGCACACTATGCGAAGGCTCGTCCCGTAGTAAGCAGTTTTGAACAAGAAATTGCCCGGGCCTTTGCACTGTCAGATCAACTCAAGCTCAGTATTGATGAGCTCTGTGCAAGGTTGCGTGTGGGACAAAATGTGCAGCTTGCTCCGGTCAGGAATCTTCTGCAGGCATGTGCTGAGAGTGTTGAGAGCAATGCCTTTTCCTGGCTGTTTTTGTGTCAAATCAAAAACCCGCAATCCTATTTGGTTGAACATGCATTCCGAACTGCAGCGTTAGCGATGGCTCTTGGCTCCAGATTGAGCATGCGAGATCATGAGATTGTAGAGCTGGGTCTCGCCGCTATGCTGAGTGATGTTGGCAAGATAATGATTCCGAATTCCATTCTTGAAAAAGAGGGGGCGCTCAGCAGTGCTGAGTACGCTGTGATTCGGGTGCACCCGCTCGAAGGGAGAAAAATACTGCTTTCTCACACCGACGCAAGTTCCGCGCTTATTGATGTGGTGGTCTCGCATCACGAGCAGGTTGACGGGAACGGTTATCCTGCAAATTTATTTGGCGAGAACATCCCGTATTTTGCGCGTATTGTCGCAATCGCGGATGCCTTTGATGCAATGACTTCCGAGCGAAGTTACGCCCCGGCCCGATCTGTTGCCGATGCGCAAAAGATTCTCTGGGGCTGCAGAGACAAGCAATTTGATGCCTCACTGGTTGAGGTATTTTTGAGCATGTTAGGCGTCTTTCCTCCGGGTACGGAAGTACGCTTGTCTGATGGCAGCTCTGCGGTGGTTCTAGAGCCTGTGGAAGGCAAAACAGCGGAGATGAAAGTGATTTTGACGCAAGACACTTCGGCTATGCATATTGATGTTGCAAGTACGGATGCAGATCAGCCAAATAAGCGTTATATTGCGTCTTCTGAACCGGGCGTTCCTCATAGCACGACGCAGCACGAGCTTCGCAACGTGCTTCAATGTCAGAATGCATCGTTCGCCGCTGATAGCCAATCCAATAATTAGAGCCGAATTCAAGCCCAATGGCAGTTTTCACCAAAGTCCTTACTTCTGATTTGCCACCTGTGCTTGAGCGCTTTTCGCTCGGCTCCTGCCTGCGTCTGGAAGGAATTGGCGCAGGTATTGAAAATACCAATTATTTTCTGGATACCGAGGAGGCCGATGGTCGCCGCTCGTGGGTGCTCACCATCTTTGAAAATATGGATTCGCATGAGCTGCCTTTTTTCGTAGATTTGACGCGACATTTAGCGAACAAGGGTTTATCTGTTCCTGCTCCCTTGGTCGATGCTTCGGGCGAGGCGCTTTTTAAATTGCATGGTAAAGACGCGATAATCGTTCCCTGTTTGAAAGGTGCGGCGAAAGTCGGGATTCAGGCCCGGCATTGTTTTGAGGCTGGTCGATGGCTGGCTTCCATGCACAATGCGGTTGCAAGCTTCGTGAAACAACGACCTCTGGTGCGAGACTTGGCCTGGATGCAGGCGCGGGAACGTGCGCTGCAAGCTTCCGAAATTCCCGAGGGGGATCTTGAGCTCCTTGATCGCTGTGTCAAGCGCTATGCCGATTATCGAGTGCAACTGGAT
>DAITOW010000293.1:0-3765 GCA_036833965.1 Oleiphilaceae bacterium | reverse complement strand
TCTTCAATTTTCAAGGTAGACAAAGGATCCAGTGCAGAAGCCGGTTCATCAAGTAAGAGTACTTCCGGCTTTACAGCAACTGTGCGTGCGATGACAAGACGCTGTTGCTGACCGCCTGAAAGGCCTAACGCGCTGTCGTTCAATCGGTCTTTCACCTCATCCCACAAGGCTGCAGAGCGGAGAGACCATTCAACGGTTTCATCCAGTACGCGCTTGCTGTTGATGCCTTGAATACGCAAGCCATAAGCTACGTTTTCATAAATGCTTTTAGGGAAGGGGTTCGGTTTCTGAAACACCATCCCGACGCGGCGACGAAGATCCGCAACTTCGACCTTCTTATCGTAAATATCCATTTCGTCCAGTAGCACTTTGCCGTTAATACTGACTCCATCAACCAGATCATTCATTCGGTTGAAGCAGCGAAGCAGTGTTGACTTACCGCAACCGGATGGCCCGATAAATGCCGTCACGCGGTTTTGCGGGATGGTCATGTTAATGCCATGTAAGGCTTCTTTCTCACCATAGCTTAGACGCAGATCTTCCACTTTTAGTGCGATTTTCTCATCTTCCAAACGCATGAGGTTCTCGCTACGCGACAGACTACTGATATCAATGCCATGAGTACGTTCAGCATTGGGTGCTTTGGTGTTATTCGTTTCTGTGCTTGTGCTAGAAATCGGCTTTTCCATATCAAACTCTTTCATTTAAATTTTTAAAAATCTGTTTAGCGCTTTACTTACATTTCAAGCGCTTTGTATTTCTCGCGCAGTCGATTTCGAATCGCGACAGCGGATAAATTGAGCAAGGCAATGACCGCAACTAACAGTAACGAGGTTGCGTAAACCAGGGGTCTTGCTGCTTCTACGTTCGGGCTCTGAAAACCAACATCGTAGATGTGGAAGCCCAAGTGCATGAATTTTTGATCCAGATGCAGGTAAGGGTAGTTGCCATCCAAAGGTAGCGATGGCGCCAGTTTCACAACACCTACCAGCATGAGAGGAGCAACTTCGCCTGCCGCGCGTGCGATGGCGAGAATTACCCCGGTCATCATGGCAGGACTTGCCATTGGTAAAATCACACGCCATAAGGTTTCCGCTTTGGTTGCGCCCAGCGCAAGGCTGCCTTCTCGAATAGATCGAGGGATACGCGAAAGCCCTTCTTCGGTTGCTACGATGACAACAGGCAGCGTAAGAATTGCCAGCGTGATCGACGCCCAGAGTAGGCCACCAGTACCGTAGGTTGGCGAAGGCAGTGCCTCAGGGAAGAAAGCTTGGTCGACGCCGGAACCTACAAAGTAAATAAAGAAGCCCAAACCGAATACACCATAGACAATCGATGGAACACCGGCCAAGTTGTTTACCGCGATCCGGATGATTCGCGTCAAGGTGCCCTGATGCGCATATTCACGAAGGTAGACTGCGGCAATCACACCAAACGGGGTGACGATGATCGACATGATGATAACCATCAACACGGTGCCGAAAATGGCAGGGAAAATACCACCTTCGGTGTTTGCCTCACGCGGCTCATCGCTCACAAACTCATAGAGTTTTGCGATATAAAAACCCAGTTTGTCGACCAGCGACATCGCATTTGGCTGATAGGCATTGACGATTTTTGCCAAATCTACGGTGATTTGAGTACCGTCCATGCTTTCAACGCGCACTTTGTCCCGATTGATTTGGGTGTAGAGGTCAATCAATTGATCCTGAAGTCCAGCGTATTGCGCATCAAAACTGGCGCGCTCTTCAGCAATCGCTGCTTGCGCTTGCGCTGTAAGCCGATCCTCCAGTTCCAGTTTTCGCTGTTTTAAGCGAAGACGCTCCATGCCTGCGTTGATAGAGCCGATCTTACTTTTCTCTATCTCGTGGATTTGAGAGTAGATCTCCAACGCTCTCTCGAGTCGCTTGTTGAACTCTGGCCACGCAGCTTCTCCTTCTGCAACTACTTGATCAGACTCAATGACCTGCTTTAGATAGCCGTAGAAGTTACCCCATTCGCGACGCTCCATGACGATAATGTCTTCGGGATAGGTTCGATCGGTAATGTGAAAATCAAGAATCCAACGGAAGTCTGCTCCGCTGATGTCACGATTTCCCAGCTTAATAAGGTTACGATCAAGGAATTCGAGTTCCTCCGGAATACTGTAACCGGCATCTCTTAGTTGAATCGCTGACACTTCCACCGTTTCAACCATCTCTCCGATGATGGTGTACTTGGAGCCGTCTTTTGCTTCCACTTGGGCCTGCATGACGTCGTGTGCCCAGAAATGCACAAGGCCACGGCTAGCGATGAGGTAGAGAAGGCCAAAAACCATGACCATACTGATGGCGACGGCACCGGCATTAAACCAGACCCAGGGGTCGCCGTTTTTAAACCATTTTTTTACTGATACGCGCACGATAAGCTCCTTAAATTACACTGTACTTGTTGCGCAGGCGCTGTCGTACAAATTCGGCCAGTGTGTTGACCACGAAGGTGAACAGGAACAGGACGAATGCTGCCAGGAATAGAATACGGTAGTGTGTACTGCCGACTTCAGACTCCGGCATTTCTACGGCGATGTTTGCAGAGAGGGTCCGCATGCCTTCGAAAATATTGATGTCCATAATCGGTGTGTTACCCGTAGCCATCAGAACGATCATCGTTTCCCCGACAGCGCGACCCATCCCGATCATGACAGCAGAGAAAATGCCAGGGCTTGCGGTCGGGAGAATGACTCGAACCATGGTTTGCCATTGTGTTGCCCCAAGAGCGAGAGAGCCTTGAGTGAGGTGCTTTGGCACACTGAACACGGCGTCTTCCGTAATCGAGAAGATGGTTG
Source organism: Oleiphilaceae bacterium (assembly GCA_036833965.1). Classification (GTDB taxonomy): domain Bacteria; phylum Pseudomonadota; class Gammaproteobacteria; order Pseudomonadales; family Oleiphilaceae; genus PZPK01. The sequence goes on along the minus strand of DAITOW010000293.1, from coordinate 941 downwards.
GAATGACTGCAAAGCCCATCGCTGCGCCAACAACAAGAGCGTTACGTTGGTCGAAGTCGATACCTGCCGAGTTTGTTAGCCACTGTCTCATGTCACCGTCAAACAGAGCCACTTCCAGGAATGGGCTGATTGCCATACTGATCCAGCCCCCAAAAATAATCACAGGGATTAATAGCAGGGGATCCCAGCCCTCAGGCACTTTGTGGCGAATATTTGCAGGCAAGTTCGTCCATAAAAAACCAAAGAGCAAAATGAACACGGGGGTGATGATCAGTACCGAGAATACCCCGGGAAGGTTCTCTTCCATAAATGGTGCAAAGAACAATCCGGCGAGAAACCCAAGGATTACAGTTGGCAGGGCCTCCATCAGCTCAATGGATGGTTTTACTTTTCGTCTCAAGGCCGGCGCCATGAAATAGGCCGTATACAAAGCACCGCATATTGCCAGAGGTGTTGCCACAAGCATTGCGTAAAAAGCCGCTTTTAAAGTACCAAAAGCGAGGGGAGACAAGCTGTACTTAGGTTCAAAGTCATTGTTCGCGGCGGACGATTGCCAGATGTACTCGGGCTCCTGATAGCCTTCATACCAGACCTTACTCCAAAGCGCAGAGAAAGAAATTTCAGGATGCTCGTTATCAACGTCCCACCACTGAATCTGGCCATCGCTTGTTTCGATCAATAGTTTGTTTGAGCGGGGGGCGATGGCGATGTCCTTGATTTCTGCTTGGGCATCAATTCTCAAGGCCGTTGAGTGCGCCGTGCTGTTATAAAACTTGATACGACCTGACGCGTCAGCGATCACGAAGCCTTTGCGTCGTTGTTCAATGTCCACGGACTTAATTGCATTGTCTGCGGCTTCAAACGTTCGTATTTTTTGCAGGCTGTAATCATTGTCATCATCACGGACCATGAACCATTGGCTCGTAAGTCCTTTGTTGTCC
>DAITOW010000292.1:0-3779 GCA_036833965.1 Oleiphilaceae bacterium | reverse complement strand
TTGCTTGCGGAAAGCGAACATACGCACCTTACTCGATTGAAAACTGCAGGTTTTGAACAGGCTTTTTCCTGGTATCAATGTTTTAATTTTTTCTCTTTTCTCGCTATCAAATCGCACTAACCAATGAATTACGACGACGTTTTTGGTGACCTGATCGCCTATATGAAGAAACACAAACGGCTTGCTCCGTGGGTGCCGTCTCTGGAAAAACTGCTACATCAGAAGCTTTACGAAAAACCTCACGGGGACATGCAGCGCTGGATTAATGCGCTAGAGAGCTTGCCTGATCTACCAGTTGAAGGCGTTAATCTGAGATCATCCCGCGTTGGCGTATCCGGAGCGCTCACAAACGAACAAAAGGCAGCACTCGACAATTCATTAAGAGGGCTCATTCCCTGGCGTAAAGGACCATTTGAGCTTTTCGGAACGCACATTGATACCGAATGGCGATCGGACTGGAAATGGGATCGTGTCGAAAAGCACATCAGCCCCTTAAAAGATAGAAATATTCTTGATGTGGGCTGCGGCTCCGGCTATCACTGCTGGAGAATGTTGGGGGCGGAAGCCAGAAGAGTCATTGGCGTCGACCCTAGCTATCTTTTTCTAATGCAGTTCAATGCCATCAAGAAATACTGCGGTTTGGGCTCCCCCATCCACTTGCTCCCGATCCGTATGGAAGATGTCGAACCCCAACTTGAGTATTTTGACACGGTCTTCTCGATGGGCGTGCTTTACCACCGTCGCTCACCAATAGATCATATATACGAACTAAAAGGTGCGCTTCGTAAAGGCGGCGAACTCGTCCTTGAAACCCTGGTGGTTGAAGGTGAACTGGGCTATTCGCTAATGCCAGAGGATCGTTACGCTATGATGCGCAACGTCTGGTACTTGCCAAGCGTCGAGACTCTCACTCTCTGGTTACGCCGCTGCGGCTTTGTGGACATCCGCTGCGTTGACCTGAACCAGACAAGTTGCGAAGAGCAGCGCGTCACCGAATGGATGGAGTTCCAGTCACTGGAAGACTTTCTAGATCCATCAGACGCCAACAAGACCATAGAAGGTTATCCAGCTCCACTGCGCGCAACGATGGTTGCGACAAAGCCTCGATAAAGCTTTGCGGAAAAACACTCACTGAAGAAGCTCAACGCGAACCCACAAAAAAAGCCGTGAGGGAAATCCCGCACGGCTTTTACATATCTAGTGAGAGGTCAGCGATCAGTCAAAGGGATGACGCAAGACGATCGTCTCAACACGATCAGGACCTGTTGAAACAATGTCGATAGGCGCCTGAATCTTGCTCTCGAGATACTTAATGTAAGAACGCGCATTCTCAGGCAGTTCGTCAAGAGTCTTTGCACCAAGTGTACTTTCAGACCAGCCCGGCAATTCCTCATATACCGGCTCGAGATCATCGTATCCGGCGCCATCCAAAGGAGGACGGGAAATATTGTCACCACTCTTGGTCTTGTAGGCAACACATACCTTGATTGTATCCAGTCCATCAAGCACATCCAGCTTGGTCAAACAGATACCGGAAACACTGTTGATCTGAATAGCGTGGCGCAGACCAACGGCGTCAAACCAACCGCAACGACGCGGACGACCGGTCGTCGCACCAAATTCATGACCTTTTTTAGCCAAATGACGACCATTGTCATCAAACAACTCTGTCGGGAACGGACCGGAACCAACGCGTGTTGTATACGCTTTGGTGATACCTAGAACATAATCCAGATACATCGGACCGAAACCACTGCCTGTCGCGGTACCACCGGCTGTCGTATTTGAGGACGTTACAAAAGGATAAGTACCGTGGTCGATATCCAGCAACGAGCCTTGCGCGCCTTCAAACATGATGTTTTCACCACGCTCACGATATGCATGCAACTCATCTGTCACGTCAACGGCCATGGGCAGAAGCTCTTTACCCATTTCAAGTGTTTCTTCGAGAGTTTTCTCGTAAGAAATCGGCTCAACCTTGTAAAAGTTCTCAAGTACAAAGTTATGGTAGGTCATGATTTCCTTCAGCTTTTCAGCAAAAGTCTCAGCGTTCGCCAAGTCGCCCAAACGCAAACCACGACGACTCACTTTATCTTCGTACGCAGGGCCGATACCACGACCGGTAGTACCGATCTTGTTTGCACCTTTAGCAATCTCGCGCGCCTGATCCAGCGCTACGTGATAAGGAAGAATCAAAGGACAGGCCAAGCTTAATTTCAGACGCTCACGCACAGGTACGCCACGCGCCTCAAGCTCACCCATTTCCTTTAGCAATGCGTCCGGAGCCAGAACAACCCCGTTGCCGATCAGGCAAGTCACGTTATCACGAAGGATTCCGGAAGGGATCAGATGCAAAACGGTTTTCTCACCGTTGATTACCAAGGTATGCCCGGCATTGTGACCGCCTTGAAAACGTGCCACAGCGCTCACTTGCTCCGTCAGCAAATCAACAATCTTGCCCTTCCCTTCATCACCCCATTGAGTGCCTAAAATGACAACATTCTTACCCATAAATCTCTTTCTCTAGCAAACTTGCTTCAAACCCGGCGAAAAGCCACCAGGCAACTTAAAATCCAACTTCAAGCCATTGTCCGTCAACAAGCTTCAGCTCGCTGGAACAGCCGTGGCGATCATTATCTGAATCGGACAAACGCTGAATCACCCGCTTATCCTTTCTTAATCTGGCAATAGCATCCAGTAAACTCACGTCATCACCAGCTGGCGCCAAAACCGCATCTGTCTGAACACTCTCAGCACCTTTACGCGCTTGCAAGCGCACCAGAGTCTTCAAATCAGCACTAAAACCAGTCGCCGGACGTGAGGCACCAAACTCCTCACCAATCGCGTCATACCGTCCACCTTTGGCAAGCGCATAACCGAAGTCCGGAGTGTAGGCGCTAAACATCACGCCGGTATGATAATCGTAGCCACGCAACTCACAGAAGTCATAGCCTAGTTCAATATCGGGAAAACGTGCAGTCAGAGTGGCCGCAAACGACTTCAGAGCATCGACTGCGCCAAGCGTAGCGTCGTCAGCCAAGGAGTCGTTCGCCAGGATGCTGTCTCGCACGGCATCCAACGCATCAATACTCCCGCTAAGCAATGCAATCTCGCGAACGATACTGATAACCGCCTCATTTGATTGTTCTGCAAGCACGTCCAACTCCGGAATCGACTTGCGACTCAACGCGTCAAATACCGCATCCTCCAAACCAGATTCGAGCTTGGCAGAGCGCATCAAACCCCGGTAAATACCCACGTGGGCCAAATCGATATGGACTTTCTCGACATTAGCCAGACGCAAGGTCTCCAACATCAGGGAGATCACTTCCAAATCCGCACCAACACCGTGCTCACCAAAAAGCTCGCAACCAATCTGTATCGGACTGCGATTGGTCATCATATGTTCAGGCTTGGTATGGACAACGCTATCAACATAGCAAAGACGTGATATCGCCTGGTTCTTCAACACATGCGCATCAATCCGCGCCGCTTGAGGGGTAATATCCGAGCGAACGCCCAAAAGCCTTCCAGACAGTTGATCTGTCACTTTAAATGTCTGAAGCTCAAGTTTACGGCCTGTGCCCGTTAGTAGGCTTTCGATGAATTCAATGAGAGGCGGAGAAACCAGTTCATAGCCGTAGCTTGAATACACGTCGAGCATTGACCTTCTCATCTTCTCCAAGGCCCAAGCGTCCGGAGGCAGCAATTCATCCACGCCTTCGGGTAACAACCAACGTTCTGTCAAACTCATATAGAAATAACTCGTTGTCTCGAGA
>DAITOW010000291.1:0-3833 GCA_036833965.1 Oleiphilaceae bacterium | reverse complement strand
CTGCCGATCATGACGCCACTAGCGCCGCCAACTTGCACTGCTTCCGGTTCGTGTGCCTTCGCCATGGAGAGTACTTCGCTGAGTCGCATTCCCATTGGAATTTCGTAAATGCCGGGTTTGCCGCAATCTCCGGAGACGCTCAGCAACTTGGTTCCATGACTTTTTGCGGTGCCCAGTGACTTAAACCATTGTGCACCATTCGCAAGGATGGGCGGGATATTACAAAAGGTCTCGACATTGTTCACGATACTCGGATACCCGAGATAACCACATTCAGCAGGATAGGGTGGTTTGTTCTTCGGCTCGCCACGCTTGCCCTCACACGAACTGATGAGGGAGCTTTCTTCACCGCAGATATATGCGCCAGCGCCAAGTTGTATGCGGATGTCGAAAGAGAAATATGTTTGCTCGGCATCATCAATCAGAATGTCTTTACCCAACATGCCATCGTTTCGCCGCCGCTCGAGAGTAGCTTCGATGAAGGGCAGAAGGTAACGATATTCCGCGCGTAGATAGAGAATCCCATGCTGGCTTCCGATAGCGTATGCCGCAATCGTCATCCCTTCGATCAGTAGATCCAGCTGTTCAGTGAGTAATACTCGATCTTTGAATGTTCCGGGTTCGCCTTCATCTGCATTACAAATGATAAAACGTTTGTCTGCGGGCGTGTTTGCCGCAATCCGCCACTTGACGGTGGTAAGGTATCCCGCACCACCACGCCCTTGCAGATTTGCTTCTTCAAGGTAGCTAAGAATACCCTCAGGATCGAGACTTAGAGCTTTGGTTAAGCCTTTGCCGTTAAGGTAATCCCCGAACAACACATCGCCTTTAAGGCGGATATTGTTCTTCACCATGCTGCGCACCAGAGGGTGCGCGTTATTGCCGTCACCAACTGTTGTAGTGAGAGATGTTAGGTCTTGGCTTTTTCTCAGCTTACGGAGAATGCTTCGAATCTTTGATGGCGTAAGGCTTGTAAATACTTGTTCATTGATGAGGAGTGCCGGTGCCTGATCGCTCATACCCATACAAGGTGTAAGCTGGAGGGAGAACAAACCGTCCGGGGTGGTTTGCCCCAACTTGATACCTAGGGTTTCTTCAATCGCGTTTTGAATCTCCGCCATTCCGGCATGTCGATCGATGATGTCTTCGCAGAGATGTATTTCAAATTTCCCTTGGGGGCGTTCTGTTTTAAAGAACGCATAGAAGGTGGCAACGCCTTCCACTTCGACCCGATAGGTGCCCGTGGCATCGGCTATGGTTGCCATGGCTTCGGGGCTGATCCAGTGAAATGTGTTCTGAACCTCCCAGAGTATGTCGAGCATGCGCGTTGCATCGTTATCGTAACGCCCACAAATCTCTTTAATCTGTCCCTGCATTGGCAATTCTCGTAGCTATTATTTTAATTGCTTCAACAAACGTGCTCTTACCGAGCATTCATGATCTTAGAGGCCTAGCGTAAAGAAATAAAGCGCTTACGACTCGGGTGCGATGCTCACTTGATGCATGTCATTAATAAAGAGCAAATGCTTACTTAGAGGAACCTCCTTGTAAACTTGAGTGCGGTTCGCGAGAGAGCATTGTTGTGAAGGTTTTGGAGTTAGCCGGAGGCCGGGGGATTAGCGTATTGGTTCTATCAACTGTGCGTAGATATCTCAAGATTTTAAAATGTTACAAGCTCAATCAATATTTAATGGTTCGAACCTATCGAGCGAACAAAATCCGGATACAACTGTTCATACCCCCACTTTTTGTAGAGAGATCTTAGCCCGCCACCCTCTATGTGTTTGAGGATCTCTTGATCGTATATCCTTGCTAGCGCCACTCCCTTTGGAGTTTTAGCTAAACGCATATACATTTTCATTGTTAAAAAAGGCTCGACCCTATAGAGCGTTTTGGTCGTTTCATCCGTTTCCAGATGCAATCTGATATCCGTTATGCTGTCGAGATAAAAGTCTATGCGACCCAGACTTAACAGTTTCCATGCCTGTTTGTTATCGATCAGCTCAATAACATCCATTTTTACATCGATATACTGGTCATAGTTGTAGCCGCGAATCCATCCTACTTTTTTCATACTTAAGCTATTGGTTCCCGCCCAGTCTTCCTGATCTGACTTAAAAGCAGCGGCGGCGATATCCAGCCAAACAGGGTGGTCTGGATAATGGAAAAGCTCTTCTTGTTCTTTGTATGAACCAATCATCGCGTCGGCCTGATTGCGTTCAAGCATGAGTTTGCTTCGGGCCCAAGGAGTGATCTTGTAATCGATCTTGATGCCTAAGGGTTCATAGACAAGCCTTAGCAGGTCAAAGTAGAAGCCGCTGCCATCACTTTCAGTGAAGTGTTCCCATTCAGGCGTAACAATGGTGATCTTTGAATCGTTGATTAGTCCATTCGCTAGAGTCGAGGAGCTGAAACTTGCCAGAAAAACGGTTAGATAAATCGGCAATACTGCTGAGATGGACTTGCGGCTCACCAAATTTACCCTTTTAGTAAAATGTAAAAATAAGGACTACAGAAATGATTTTGTCTTTAACACTCTAGATCAAAGTTTAGAACAAAATTACTGTTTTGCTCTGGAAGCACTGTTTCGTCAGCTTGTACGGCATGGTCTAGTGCCGGTAGAAGATGGCGTTAACCGCACGCTGTGTCGCTGACCGCTCAAAAGAGTCGCTTGTTTCCGGCAATGCAAAGTAGTATCACTATACAAGAACTTATAATAAGGAGAGTCTTAGCATGAAGTTTTTACTGGTACTTGTGATTATCGCTGTCGCTGCGGTAGTGCTTTACAAGAGGCAGCCAAAAGACGGGAACACACACAATCGGCGCACTCATGCGCGCAAACAACTTTCCTCTTCTGCTGTAAACACAGAACAATCTAACTTTCATGCAACCTCTATCGAACCGGGCAGCGGCGCCTGTCAGGCTGTTCAGCAGTTGCAGGGTAAGGTCTTTCTGGACAGTGAACATCATACGCCCAATTTGCCTTTAACTGAGTGTACGCAGACAGCAGATTGTCATTGCACTTACAAGCATCTGGAAGACCGCCGCTGCGAGGAAACGGATCGGCGCGACCTGCATAAGTTAGAGACCGAGATTTATCACTCGAGGGAAGGCAATGAACGGCGAGGCAAGAAGCGTGGTCGCAGATCGACGGATTAGCTCGGCAACGAACTGCCCTGTATCAAAATCGCGGCTCAGGGGCAACTCCAAGGTACTTTGCTTTAGTATGAGCTTTGCTGCGGGCAACTCATTTTCAGGTGAATACAATTGCTCGGACTGTGTTAGAGCGTTATATTGAGCCATCGGATGTTTTCACTCATCTGTGTCAGTATTAAACCGGAGATTGATGAATGGCTTATCTCATCACTTGGTATGACAAGGGAGTTTCAGTCGATTTTGATGGCGACGTGTCTACTGACGAGATCAATAAGGCTGGTCAATGTCTCTATGACGATCCACGGTTTGCAGAATGCAGATATCAACTGTTCAATTTTGAAACCGCTGATTTATCAGGGATTGCTCTTGAAGAGATCAGTGACACTGTTCAGCGAGACACTGAAGCGTCTTCAAAATATCCCTCTCCCAGTCTTGCAATCGTCTCGCGGCAGGCATCCGCTGACGCACTGATGTTCCACTACAAACTAGCAGCAGAATCGTCTAATCTGCGCTGGGAAATCAAAATTTTTCGCAAATCCGAAGAAGCGTATGCCTGGTGTCGGACAATTTCCGAACACATTGCCTGTTAGTGCTTCGGTATTTTGGTCTTTGCCTGCTCTTGTCTGAATCGAACTTTCCTTTTTATACGCAAAACTGCTTACTCCTAACGCTGCCGT
>DAITOW010000290.1:0-3833 GCA_036833965.1 Oleiphilaceae bacterium | reverse complement strand
GTTCGATAATAAAAGAGTTCGCCCGTAGTAGTTCTTTGAACTATTTTTGGGGGGGCGTTTATGGATACTGCCGAACGAGGAAACAACCATGCTAGAAAAGCTGTTCAAGCTTCAAGAGCACAAAACTACAGTCAAAGTTGAATTGGTAGCCGGACTGACTACCTTCCTGACGATGGCGTACATCCTATTTGCCAACCCGGACATTATGTCGGTTGCTGGCATGCCAAAAGAGGCAGTGTTTACTGCAACTGCAGTGGCCGCAGCGCTAGGTTGTTTTCTAATGGGTTTTTGGGCGAACTTTCCGGCAGGTCTTGCGCCCGGGATGGGGTTGAATGCCTTTTTCGCTTTTGCTGTTGTCGGTGGTATGGGCTACACGTGGGGGCAGGCGCTCGCCGCTGTATTTGTTTCCGGTATCATTTTCTTCCTGCTCTCGGCTTTTAAAATCCGTGAGTGGATTCTGCACTCGATTCCAGGCTGTTTGCGTCACGGTATTACGGTGGGTATCGGTCTGTTCTTAACCATTATCGGTTTGAAGAATGCCGGAATTATTGCTGATCATCCGGCTACTTTGCTGACGCTTGGTGATCTGGCTTCTCCGGGTCCAATGCTGGCGGGTTTGGGTCTATTGCTGATCATTGCGCTTGATTACCGAAAAGTTCCCGGTGCGATTGTGATTGGCATGATCGTCATTTCTGTTGCTGCGGCCCTGCTTGGTGAAACGCAGTTCCATGGTTTGATTGGCGAACCACACTCAATGAGCCAGCTTTTCCTGGCGATGGATTTCAGTCGCGTCCTCGAAGCGACAATGATTTCAGTGGTACTTGCGTTTGTGTTTGTTGATTTGTTCGATACCTCTGGCACTTTGATGGCGACTGCCTCCAAGGCGGGTCTAACTGATAAAGACGGAAAGTTCGACGCGATGGGCAAGGCGATGCTTGCCGATTCTACAGCGACCACAGCGGGTGCTGCATTGGGTGTGTCCTCTGTAACAACTTACGTGGAGTCTGGTGCGGGTATCGCGGCAGGCGGCAAGACGGGTTTGACCGCAATTACCGTTGGTGTGCTGTTCCTTGTAGCACTGTTCTTCACTCCATTGCTTGATTTTGTTCCTGCGTTCGCGACCGCACCTGCGTTAATTTATGTCGGATTGATGATGACTGCGGACATGCGCAACATCAACTGGGATGACATGACAAGTGCGGCTCCTGCATGGATTTGCGCAATCATGATGCCTTTCGGATTCTCTATTTCGCATGGTATTGGTCTGGGCTTTTTGGCGCATACAGTATTGCAACTTCTAACCGGTAAAACACACGAGATTCGTCCTGCGGTTGCACTAGTGTCCGTGTTGTATGTTGCAGGCATTGCCTTTGGTGTTTTGTAAGAACTGAGCTTATGTTCTAAACAGTTTTTTAACTCCTTGAGTTTAGCCGCAGGATGCTTGCATCGCTGCGGCTTTTTTTTGTCTCAACCTCTGGTTTCTTGACTACACTACAGTCACATTGGACTTAAGGTGTCTTATGAATCAGTTTTTTTCTCGTCACTTCGTGCTGATCTCCACAATCTGCTCTTTGATGCTTCCCGTTCTAGCAGTGGCTGAGCAGGAGGTTTCAGTGTCACCTTTAAGTGAAGCGCCCGTTCTTGACGGTATTCTTGGCGATTGGTCCGGGGATGGACAAAAAATAGCGCTTGTTAAAGCGCATCCCGGAGTTTCGGTTGAGCTTTCCGAGTTGCGTATCTGGGCAGGGCACTTTAACGGTATGGTGTATATGGCATTGCGTTGGGAGGATGCCAGTCCTGATCGGCAGCACAAACCCTATGTGTGGGATGATCAGCAGCAACGCTATGTGGCAGGCAAGCAGCGAGAGGATCGCTTGGCAATCCAGTTCGAGATGAGCGGAGACTACGATACCAACTGGCTCTCCGGTAATGAATTCACCGCTGATATGTGGCACTGGAAATCAGCCCGTTCGGCCCCGGTGGGCTTGGCGCATGACAAAATGACCATCATCAGTCGCTCAAAACTAACCAGATCGTTTAAGGCTTCAACGTCAGACGGAACGGAGATTTATATTCGAAGGCCAAGTGACGCTGGAGACGAGATCTATTCAAGTAAACGCTATGGCTTGAGAGAGAATAAACAGATGCCCAAGTACATACTTAATAATGCTGCCTCGGGTTCGATTGCAGACGTTAAGGCCGGAAGTTTGTGGCAGAACGGGTACTGGCAACTTGAGTTGGCGCGCAAGCTTGATACGGGGCATAAGGATGATGTTGCGTTTGCAGTGGGTAAGGATGTGCGCGGGGGCATTGCGGTTTTTAATCGCAGCGGCGACGATGACCATGTAATTTCCCAAAACCTCTTGTTTCGTTTTATGAATTAATGCGCGCCTATGAAGCTCAGTAACGCCTCGTTATCAAAGCTCTCCTTAATCTTATTGTCGACTTGTGTCGTTGCGCTGCTTGTCATTGTACTTGCGTCGTTGCAATTCAATGGCTTTTATCAGGACTATCGTGCGGAAACCCGGAGGCAGGGTGAAGCGGCTGTTGAAATCGCGCGGGAAATTGATCAGTCACTCATACCCATCAACCGCGAGCTGGTTGATATTCAGCGTGCCTTGGGGCAGTTTTCTTCCGAACTGGCCTTACTCTCTCTAGATTCAGACAGGTCCTTCGATGAGTTGGATGTGCTTGCCGGTCGTTTGGGCGAGTTGCGCAATGCTCTGGTCGCTCATTGGCCTGAAGGTTTGTTGGAGACGAGCTTGCTCGAACGTATTAGCTCCAATCTTATAATTTCAGAAGATATTGCGCTGGAAGTTCTGGATTTGCGCAACCCGAATTATACCTACCAGCTGTATGAAGAAAGTGTCGATATCATCGCTCAGGTTCTGGATGATACAGAAGCAGTTTTGAAGGCTGTAACCAAACAGCTTGAAGGGCTGGCGGCTGAAGGCTATGCGATTGTTGAGGCGAGTAATAAGCGAGGTGATCTGAATCAGCAGTCGCTGCAGTACGGGCTGTTTTTGTTTGTGCTGCTCTGTATTGTCCTGTTTGGCGTGATTATTTTCCTGTTCTTTTTGTTCTCAAAAGAAACGCATCGACGCTTGGGTTTGTTGAAAGCTTTTGCGAGGTCAGTCGAGTCCGGCAACTATGAGCAGACGATTGATCTGGTATCGAATGACGCCAGTGGTCAGTTGGCGCGTTCGCTGGAGTCTATGTCATGGCGTTTGGTCGATCTGATTCAGGAAAGCGAGCACCTGGCTGAGAGGGCGCAGGAGTCTTCAAAGGCCAAGTCGGAGTTTTTGGCGAGCATGAGCCATGAGATCCGTACACCCATGAACGGTGTGATTGGTTTGCTCGATATACTGAGCGCCAGCAAGTTGGATGCGCAGCAAAAGCACTATTTGAAACTGGCTCAATCGTCTGCGAAATCCCTGCTGAGTTTGATTAATGATATTTTGGACTTCTCCAAGATTGAGTCAGGCAAGCTTGCCCTTGAGAATGTAGACTTCGATGTTCTCGAGCTTGCCAACGAGTTCGTTGACGTTATGTCTCATACTGCACAGGAAAAGGACTTGCCCTTGCTGTTTGAGGCGCGAGGTCTGGAGCAGCATGGTTGGGTAAATGGTGACCCCACGCGTTTGCGTCAAATTTTTACTAATCTTGTCGGGAATGCCCTCAAGTTCACTCACAAGGGCGAGATATCCTTGATAATTCAGCTTGAGCGAAAGGATGGTCAGTACTGGCTCAAGGTGGAAGTGAAAGATACCGGCATCGGTATTCCTGAAGACAAGTTGTCCAGTTTGTTCGAGTCTTTTACTCAGGTAGATGCC
>DAITOW010000289.1:0-3840 GCA_036833965.1 Oleiphilaceae bacterium | reverse complement strand
CGATTACCGTGTGATGGCAGATTTGGTGATTAACCATTGTTCCTCAAGAAGCGTCTGGTTTGACAATTTCGTCAAAGGCGAGGGGGCAGGGCATGACTACTTTTTTACCGCCGACCCTTCTGATGATCTTTCGGACGTGGTTCGGCCGAGAACATCTCCTCTTTTAAGACCAACGGAAACTTTAGATGGCGGCACACGCTACGTTTGGTGCACATTTAGCCACGATCAGGTCGACTTTGATTTCCGAAATCCAAAAGTACTTCTCGAGTTTGTCAAAATACTGCGCGCATATCTGGATGAGGGAATTCGTATATTTCGCTTTGACGCGATTGCATTTCTTTGGAAGGTTGTCGGTTCTTCGAGCCTGAATCTTCCCGAGACGCACGAAATTGTAAGGCTTCTGAGAACACTGCTTGAACACGCCCAGGAAGACGCTGTCATTATTACGGAAACCAATATCCCCAATCGGGAAAATCTTTCGTATTTTGGTAACGCTAATGAAGCGCACTGCGTTTATAACTTTTCACTACCTCCCTTGCTGGTCAATACACTGGTAACAGGTAGTTGCTATTATTTGAAGCAGTGGATGATGAGCATGCCGCCGGCACAGGACGGAACGGCCTACTTTAACTTTATTGCATCACATGACGGCATAGGACTTCGTCCTGCCGAGGGCTTGTTGAGTGAAGAAGAGCTAAACACACTGATCAATACCATGCAAAGTTTTGGCGGACGTGTATCCATGCGCGCATTGGAGAACAATGAAAACAAGCCTTACGAGATCAACATTGCCTTGTTTGATGCCTTGCAGGGCACCACGAAAGGGCCTGATAAATGGGCTGTTGAGCGCTTTCTGTGTGCGCATGCCATTATGTTTGCACTTGAGGGTATTCCAGGGGTCTATGTTCACAGCTTGCTAGGTACCAGAAACGATTATCAGCGCGTGGAACACACCAAACAGCACCGATCGATTAATCGCCATAAATGGGAATATGCTGAGCTAGCCGATGTGCTCGCTGACCCGCAGACAACACATCATGCCGTTTATACCGGCATGGTCAAGCTGTTGAGCATTCGCAGAAATCAACGTGCGTTTCATCCGAATGCAACTCAGTTTACATTGCATTTGGGTGACAAACTTTTTGGATTTTGGCGACAAAGCAGCAATCGCGCGCAGAACATTTTCTGCATATTCAACATCAGTGATCAGTCGGAAGAACTTCATTTAAGCGAGTTAAATCTCTCAGAGTTTACTGGATGGATTGATCTAATTAGTGGCGCAGAACTTTCTGATTTGCGCGGGTCCATCATACTCGCCCCGTACCAGGCGCTTTGGTTGAGCAGTACATCCTGATTGATGCAGCGCGTCTGAGAGTCTGCCGACGGAAGATTTGCTCAGCAAAGACTTTAGAAAGTCCTCTTAAAGGATTGAAAATGGTAAGGTTTTTAGATGGAAAGTTTGACTCATACTGCTATAGTTTAAGCTAACAGGAAGCAACGTTAGATACAGTATGAAGTACCTCAAAAGTTTCAGTAAACAGCTTCGGTTTTTCCGGGAAACGCACAAGTTAGGTCTAAAAGATATTGCGGATCTCTGTAATCTCGATGAAAGCGTTGTTGCGGCCTGGGAGAAAGGTGGTGCAAACCCTGTTTACCCGAGCCTGGAGAATCTTCTCGATATTTGTTTCAAGACAGGCGCTTCTCTGGAGTATTTTATCGATCTTCCGAATCCGAAGGACGTTCCCCAGTTAGAGCTTCCCGGTTTTGTACCATCTGGCGATGACGATGCGTTAAGCGAAACTCTGGATGCGCTGGATAAAGAACTGGAGGCGGCGCTGCCCAAGGATCAGGAGCTAGAACTTCTGCGCCGCTTTAGAAAAAGCGACGAGCAAAACCGTTCACTGATCCTCCAGTTAATGGGGATGTAAGAGCGCTAGGGAAATGAGTGGTTTGGTTGATCGAAACGCTAAATAGAAAAGGGCAGTAATACTGCCCTTTTTGGTTTTGATCTATAGCTACTCTGCTTAGACAGGCTTGTACAGGTTTTCGTAGACGTAGTTTGTTGCCTGGACAAAGCCGTCAACACTTCCGCAATCAAAACGCTGCCCCTTGAACTTATAAGCCAAAACGCACCCGTTTTTGGCCTGGGTCATCAGTGCATCTGTAATCTGTACTTCGCCATTCTTGCCCGGAGGCGTGTTCTTGATGATGTCAAAAATATCAGGTGTGAGAATGTAGCGTCCAATGATCGCAAGGTTACTTGGCGCATCTTCCGGAGCAGGCTTTTCGACCATGTCGGTGATGCGATACAGGCCGTCCTTCATTGACTCGCCCGCAATGACCCCGTATTTATGGGTTTGATCTGCTGGCACTTCCTGAATCGCAACAATGCTGCAACGAAACTGGTTATAAAGTGCGCTCATTTGCTTCAAAACGCCATTGCCTGGCTCATCACCAATGCAAAGGTCATCCGCAAGCAATACAGCAAACGGATTGTCTCCGACGAGCGTTCGTCCCGAGAGGATTGCATGCCCAAGACCTTTCATTTCATGTTGACGGGTAAATGAGAAGGTGTTGTTTTCGATAAGGTTGCGTATATCTGAAAGTAACTCTTCCTTACCTGTTCCTTTTATCTGATGCTCCAGCTCGTAACTAATATCAAAGTGGTCGGCTATCGCTCGCTTGCCTCGACCGGTCACGAAACCGAAGTTATTCATTCCCGCTTCCTGAGCTTCTTCCACCCCGTATTGCACTAAAGGCTTGTTTACGAGCGGAAGCATTTCTTTAGGCATTGCTTTTGTAGCAGGCAAAAATCGCGTCCCATAACCTGCAACAGGGAACAAACAGTTTTTAATCATAAATACAGTCCTGATCTTTCTTTTGAATCATCGTTGTGCGCGCTCAATATTATTGCGCACTTTTTGTGCCTAAGACGCTTCTGCAAACGGGTGCGCGTCAACAAACTTTTTGAATGGCGTGTATGTTACACAATCCGTGCCGATTTATAAGAGGGTGCTAGCACTATATTTTAATATTACGGTGCGAATTGATGAATTCAAAAAAAAGCCCGACCAGTAAGCGTGCATTACCGGTTCGGGCTTTTTTTAAGCGGCCAGATATCTAAGCAGCAAAAGTTAGCCGCACTTGCTATCACCACAATTTAGGCAGGTCGCGCAACCGTCCATGATGATGACCGCTTTCGTGCTGCACTTCTTGCAAAGCTGTGCGGTATCCGGGAAAGGATTGCTTTCCGCTGACTCCTCGCTTTTGGGCGTTACAGCACTTTTTGAAACTTCCTCAAACTGGGCACGTTTCTCAGCCAGAATCTGCTTGGTCGTTTCACTCATATCCTCGTGATCAATCAGGCCGATGCTCTTCATATGCTTCTCAATCACAGCGCCGATCTCGGCAACCAGCGAAGGCATGAATACACCGCCTTTCTTGTAATAACCACCATTCGGGTCATAGACAGAAGACAG
Organism: Oleiphilaceae bacterium; assembly: GCA_036833965.1. Lineage (GTDB taxonomy): Bacteria > Pseudomonadota > Gammaproteobacteria > Pseudomonadales > Oleiphilaceae > PZPK01. Next base: position 361 of record DAITOW010000289.1, on the reverse strand, counting down.
TTCCTCAACCAAAAAGGTGATATCGCCACCTTTACGGAAGACAGCAGAAATAACGCGCGTCAAGGCAATAACCCACTGGAAGTGCTCCATCGACTTCGAGTTAATAAAGACCTCGTACGGACGACGCACTTCATGATCGGTATCTTCGTTAAGAATGATATCGTTGATCGTGATATACAACGCATGCTCGGAAACCGGAGTTTTTACCTTGTAGGTTGAACCCAACAAAAAGTCTGGTCGACTAATCGATTCGTTCATCTCAACAGGTTTTGGCTGAGTGGCCTCTGGTGCAGCTTGCTCTGCAATTTTTGCGGCAGTATGGACCTGATAGCCAACTATTTTCTTTTCAATTTTAATTGCC
>DAITOW010000288.1:0-3865 GCA_036833965.1 Oleiphilaceae bacterium | reverse complement strand
TGCTGAAGCTGGGCAAGAGTACATTGTCAAAAGCAGAAATCAAAGAAGCCATTTTGATTTTAGGTCGATCAGAGTTTACCGTCACAGCACGACATCAAGGCGATGATCGGCGTATTGAACTGGCACGTCGGGGATATCGACTCAATGACATCACAGAAGTGAGCATCGAGGATTACAAGAATGCCCGGAAAACCAAAGAAGAAGCGCTACATTCAGTAGTCTTTCACGAACTGATTGCGGCGTCGATGAAAGACAACGCACTGCGAGTCAGCAACTTTGCGTCGCATTGCCAGTTAAACAAACCAATAGCGCGCCAAATTCACAGCGAATTGCGATTGGAATATACCTACGCAGGGCGTGATCGAGGAGCCTATCGTCTATCACTATTTCGCACCTTTTCTTCCATGGGGCGTCAGTCACGCGGCACCAGTGAAGACTTGAAAGATATGAGAAAAGCGTTGGAGGAACTGCACAAAGCGGGGATTATTCGCGCATTTGATAAAACGCAACATCAGCACAAAGTAAAGAATACCCAAGGCAAAAGCATCGATTACGAATTTGATGTCTATGGCAGTGATGCCTTTGTCAGCGAAATGATTCTCGCGAATGCGGTGAAAAAGAAAAACGACGAGAAGGTTTTGGATTTTACCGAGTTCAAAAACCGACAGAGCGAGAACAGCTTGTCCTTACAAGACCGGAAAATGATGCGATTGCTTAATGAGCACTTCACATTGGCGGAGCAAAAAATAAAAAGCTTGATTGAGGAATATTCGCATCTGCGCCTACAGAGCGCTTTGGACTATACCTTAACGCGAGCAAGGTATAACCAGCTGTCCAATCCAAGCGCCTATTTTTTAAGTGTTTTAGAAAATGATTACGATGCAAGCAACACCAGCAAAGCCTTGTCGGAAGGGTCGTCTATGGATCAGGATCTACCAATCAGAGAGGAAATGTTTGCACGACTTTCAAGTGATGAGCAGGCCTTCGTGAATGCACATTGGCACAGATGGAAAGCGAACGAGAAAGAGCATGTGAACCGTTATGGTTTGACGGTTGTCCACATGCGGGAAGCTTTCTTCGCGTGGAAAGCAGAGCAACATTCCAGCATTGCTTAATGTAATAGTAGGACGCTTGCGATTAGAGCGAGCGTAACAAAGATAGTTAGAATTATCGCGGCCACGTTAGTAGAGGGGACTGTTCTGTTATGGCCATGAAATGCAGAATTATCTCCCGTGGTTTTTGCCAAAAGCTGATCTATATAGGCACTGGCTTCGGATTTTGTCCGAACCAAATTCGGATCCCCGCCTAGCTCTTCAATGAAATTACGCTGTCGTTCGCTCATGGCATTGGCTTTGCTCCAGTCGTACTCAAGAATGGGTTTTGCTTGGGATGCGGGGATTGTTTGTTTGCTGTAAGTTTGTGCGAGTCTAAGCATGAGCGTCATACAGGCTTTCGCATCCGGTAAGGCACGGTGCGCCTCGCCACTTGATAACTCAGGGACCAGTGCGCCAAGCTTATAACTGGAACGATCTTTGAGTCGGTTGCGGCTAATTTTCAGCGTGTCGATGAAAAGAAGATCAGGAACCTCGTCTTGCGAGGCATACAAGGCCCGAATAAATCCAACTTCAAACACCGCGTTGTGCGCCACAAATACGCGACAATCTCCAGCCCATTCAAGGAGCTGTTGCCAAACAACGATCGGCGAGGGCGCATCTTCGACCATCGCATCGGTAATACCGTGGATCTCGATGGCCTCAACGGGAATACCAAAGCCTCCTGGATTCGCTAGTGATTGAAACTCCGAGAGCACGGTGCCAGACTCATCAAACTTCACTGCTGCAAATTCGACGATCTTATGTCGGTTTGGATCCAACCCTGTGGTTTCAAGATCGATGGAGCAATAGAGGGGCATCGGCGTCTTCCTTAACGTGATTGTGGGTTTTGAGCACGATACAGTGCTGCAGCGCCTTTCAATGCGGCAAGTATCAATCCGCTATCGTTTGTCGGACTCGATTTATGCAATTGAGAAAGCACCAAGGTGCACAGCTGATACGTCTCTGCCATAGGAATCGGCAAAACAAACAATCCGCCCCCAGATTGCGAAGCTTTGATAAAGAGCTTTTGCGCCTGACGTTCAATCGTAATGCCTTTGTTGGGGCGCTTAAATTCGACGTTCGGGAGATAGCCAAGGCAAAGCGCTGCGAGCAAAGGAAGTTCATTGACTCCCAGCTGCAACGTCACCTTATTGGCCCATTGGACCTGTTGTTGATTTTTGGGCGCGACTTCCAAATTAACGGTCGGCTCACCGGTTTTTTGTAGGACAGTGGCTTCGGCGCAGAGCGCGGCACTGTTGCCAAAACAACGTGCTTTGGGTTGATCAACGTATGTCAGTGGTTCAGCGTGCATAGCGGTATAACCTCAGGGCTTTAATGTACATTTTGGGTTCGAGCGAAGTGCGTCGAGCCACTTGTTGGGCTTCTTGTTCACCTGGATCGTCCCGCCACTTCATTCGAAGCGGGAGCGATGATTGTTGTGCAATCAATACACCGGAGACAGGCGTGCTTGCGCGCTCGCCATCGAGGGTGGCGTAATTGCACCGGAGTTGATTGGGTAAGGGCACTTTACGCACGAACTCTTCCTTGCTGCCGGTTTGCTCCAGTTTATCCAGAGCGGTTTGTCTGGATGTTGTCGGGAGCTTTTCAGCCAAAGCGATGGCCTTTTCTCGAGTCAGCTTTTGACTGCGATAGTGATTGGTTGCCCACGTCCAGCTCAACATCTCAAGGTCCGCTGGTAGTACGCGAATCTTGGCGTAACAGCGTTTCAAATCCAGTCCAGTCAAGCGGCGATTGTGCATGGCTTCGGTTAATTGTGGTGTGCGAAAACCCTTGTCCGTCACTTCTTGCTCAATGAGCTTTTGGATACTGGCGGAGGCGGCATCGCGACTTTTCTTCACGGCTCGAATCTCAAGAATCACCTTCTTAAAGGCGCTCTTAGCGAGATTCAGAGCTTCAATATGCTCGATCGTGTTAGGGGAGGCGCAAATTAATCCATACTGGGTTGGGCACTCCGCTTCACGTTCAAGGTACAGACGGGTCAGCGAGTGAGAGGCCGCTTTGAGTGCATCGATGGAGGTATGCTGATCCTGTGTCGTGCCAAACGTGGGGATGAAGCGGGCACAGTGCATCGCATCGTGCTCGATGGCGGTTTGGACGCGTTGGATTGCTTGCTCCAGGTCACGATAGCGATCGGACAATGCCGTAATCAACTCGGGCGGAACGTGAGGTGTTTGTTTGGGGCTCATCGATCAAATCCTGTGTTCATAAGAAGAGAATAACGCACTTTTTAAAACGACCTAATCGCCATTCATTATGTGGACAATTATACCATACCCGCACAAGGGGTTCCCCCAATAACCGCGACCCCGGCAATCAATCAAACTCCGAAATAGACTTGCCCGATCGCCCTTTTTTTATCTTTAGCTAGCCCTTCGCTTTTCTTAAATTCCCTGCGCTGCGCGGCGCTGCCAATGGCACGGAGCCGTGGGTAAACATCGTTTTATTGCGGGTATGGTATAATGTATTAACAGTACAATAAGGGTCCTGTTTTGCTTTTGCTGTGATGCTTCCGGTTTAAAAGTTTGGGTAGTCTCAAGCGAGGCAGATCTAAATCTGAAAAGTAGGGGAACGGGCATTGATGGCAGGATTATGTCCTTATCAATAATATCCCAGAAAATGCCGCGCTCAGGGCCGCCACGATTTTAGCTTTCGTTTCAGTGGCTTACGTTTTGCAACGACTTCATGGCGTCGACCCTGGCCGTTAGAAAACCAGAAAAACGGTATAATAATACAAAAATCCTTTCCTAAAA
>DAITOW010000287.1:0-3896 GCA_036833965.1 Oleiphilaceae bacterium | reverse complement strand
GCATTTCATAGGTCAGGCCATGTTGGGCGCCATTATCCAGGAAAAAGTGGGTTTTGCTGTAGGTGACGAGAACCCGGATCACGCCTCGGTCGATGAGTTCGAACAAGTCGTCCTGATAGCTCTCTGCTAATGCTGCTTTGAATCGTTCTTCCGCTTCAGAGTAAAAATCAACGGGTTCTCCAGCTTCAGTGGCTTCTTCGACAGTGTTGGCTGCGAAGGAAAACGCAGGCAGCAGGGCGATTAAGATCACAGGGAGTATCTTTTTAAAACAAAGCAATGAGTAGCGCTTGCCCGGTCTTTTCCTGTTAAGAACGTTTAATTCGGGCGAAGGGGATGTATACATAGTCTTTTTACACGCAGCAGAGAAAGTAGAGCATTCAAATATAGCAGCTATGGTAAATGGAGGAATCTTTGGCTACATAAAATAACGATAATAGAGTCTAAGTGGAGCATTCGGGCTATAATGGTGAGCCTGTTCTATTCAAAAGGTTTTTGACCTTCATGCTGCTTTTTCTTCGCGTTTCTGTATTCGCTGTTTATTTCGTTGTCGTCGCGCTTTTTTGCGTGCTCGTGTGTCTATGCCGTCCATTTCACCCTAATAACAATCGTTTTGCAGCGCGTGCGTTTAGCTACGGCGGATTGAAGATTCTTGGTTTGAAGTTAATCGTAGAGCATCCGGAAAGATTGAATGGTTTAAAGCAAAGCGTAGTCGTCGCGAATCACCAATCCAATCTGGATTTGTTTGTCTTAGGTGGACAGGTTCCTCTGCGCATTGCAAGTATCGGCAAAAGCTCCCTGAAGTGGATTCCGATTTTCGGTCAGGTGTACTGGCTTGCCGGGAATGTCATGATTGATCGCAGCAATGCCAGGCAGTCGATTGATGCTATGGATCAGGTGCGCAAGGCTATTGTCGAAGAGGATCGCTCTGTATGGGTGTTTCCTGAAGGGACGCGTAATCTGGGTAGAGGGCTTGGAGCCTTCAAGAAAGGTGCCTTTCATATCGCTATCCAGGCGCAATGTCCGGTGTATCCAGTGGTAGCAAGCACCTATTCCGGGCGGTTGAAGCTGAATGAGAAGTGCTCGGGTACAGTCAGGATAAGTTTGCTGCCACCTATTGAAACAAAAGGGCTGACAAGCGATGACGTTGATGAGTTGCTGCAGCGTGTGCATCTCATGATTGCTGAAGAAATTGCGCGTCTTGATCGTTTGATTGAACAACCGGTTGATGAATAAATTGAAAGGTTTTGTAAACAAAATGGACAATTAATCACAGTTTGATACGATTGCTTACGTATAATGTTTTTCTATCGTGTTGTAGTTGAGAAACAACTTAGAAGTGACACTGTTTAGTTAGTGCCCTACGCGCATCAACTAAGCTCCACCCTATAAGAAAGTCACTCTTTGATAACTACTATAAAAAAAGATAAACCGTCCACATAACGTCTTGGCGATCAGCGATGATGGTCGTTGATCTGTCTCGTTTTGTGCAACTTGGGAAAAGCAGAGTATGTCCATGAGTTTGATCGTTCATATGCTTGAGGTGTGTGTCACTGTGTTGAGTGCAATGCTGGCTTGGCAGGTCGCACGACAATATAAGTATTATCAAGTCCAGCAAGAGAGACTTGTCGGGTTGCAGGCAAGATCATCGCACTCCGAAAGCACCTTTGATTTGGCAGGCCCCGCAGAAAACAAGTTTGATCAAGTTGTCGAAGCTCCAAAAGTTCGCAAGGAACTTGTTGTTCCGGAAGTTGCGGTGAGTGAAGAGTCTGAAGCGGTTTCCACGTCCCAAATCCTTGATGATTATATCGGTGGATTTTTTGATTCTGCGGTGAAAACCGAGATTGAAATGAAGGCATTCCGTTCTCTGGATGAGCAAGAGGTAGAAAATTATTACCGCTCTGACGCAGGTAATGATCACGTATCGTCTGTGGCACCCGCAATTGATCTTTCAAAATACAAAGCATCAAGTGTTGATGCTGCAGATAAAATCCCGGTTCTGAAAACTCCAATTCCAGAGTCTTTGATTACAGAGCGTTTTCTTGAGCAGATGAAAGAGCTTGATGAGGAAGTTATCCTTGTTGAAGGTGAACAGGAGCCTGTTGTTGCCCGCGGCAATGTGATGTCTGACAAGGTTGTTTTGGCAATGCTTGGTGAGGCAAAGCTCGTCGGAAGCAATTAGTTCCTTTCTAGATCGACAATCTACTAGCCTGTATGTTCCCCATGCAGGTTGCAGAGCAGGCTAGTAGTCGTCCGAAACAGTTCTCCGTTAGATGTCCTTGATTGGCATGTTTTGTTTTAATTTAATCCCATCGTAAGTCTTTTCTCTGTGCATCTCTTATCTACGCTGTTAATCTTCGCGCCTTGCAATTGAGGTGGTAATTTTCGGTTTTAAGGCATGCTGCAATCACATATTCATAAAACGCGATTGGCCCAAAATGGTTTGATCGATACGGCATATTGGGATGAAAGTGGATGCTGGGTTCTGGTTCATCTGGAGCGCGGTGGCGATATTTCTGCAGAAGATGTGCTTGATGCAATTCGTGAGAAGGCTCTGTCTGAAGGATCTTTCTGTTTTGCCATACAGCAGGTATTGGCGTCGTTCGAGAGTATCTGTACCTCAAATCTTTCAACAGAAGATTGTCCTGTCTTTTCTGTTGTTGCGTGCCGTTTTGATTCTTTTCACTATGAAGTGTGTCTTTCTGGTTCGGCGAGTGCCTTCCTGATTGATCAGATTGGCGGGGTCACGGATTTAACGCCGGCCGCGACCGAGAGAAGTCAGGTTGGTTCGGTATCACGTGTAGTGGGAGATATTCATCAGGCAGAATCACTCGTGCTTTCTGCGCACGCTCTGCCGCGCGACCTGATCTCAGGCCAGGACGTTAATCTTGATAGCGCAGAATTGCTGGTCGAGCATATGGTCAGGCAGCTTAGGAGTCGAGGAATTGCGCTCGGCGGGCCTGTTTTAGCGGTCCGATATCAAGACGATATTGAGGAGATGCAGCGCAGTGATTTCTATCACCGCTCTCCACTTGATCGTTCACGATATCGTCCCAATTCTGCTTCAAGACCACTGTTTCTCTTGCTGGTCTTGATAGCTCTGTGCGTCATTCTGCTAATTCTTTAAATACGATTTTCGCAGTTGGTAGCCAAGATACGCCTTGTAGAGCACGTACACAAAACCACAAATAAACGCTCCAACGACAAGACCGAGAGCAATGACTTCGGTATTGCTTACGCGTTCACCCTGGCTGGTGAGTACATAGTCGTATAAAAGGTAAATACTTAGCGCGAGTCCCAACAAGCTTGTAGCTAGCTGGCTTGCTAAAATTCCGTTTGTGGGGATGTTGTCATGGTGGTGGCACTTTTCACACAAATAGTTGTCTGTGTAATCCTGTTCACCTTCTTGAACGGCATAAATCATAGATCCTTGGCCACATTTGATACATCTGAACGGCGACTGCAAGGAATCCATATGCTCTCTCGATACGACCTGTGCGTGGTTCATATCTTCTCCTTAAGCTTATGGTTTTGTTGTTATTGTTACTGTTTTCAGCGGTGACTAGATTAGCAAATCTCCACTGCTAAACAGTGATATAGTCGATGTTTGTTGATCACACAAGTTTGTCGATTGTCCTAATCAAGAAACGACGCTCAAAAACTTAAAGGATAAAGAGGTCCCGGAAGGCGTATCTTTTTTCTTTTAGCTTTTTTATTATGGTTGCGCATCTATAGTTCTATTCAAATAATAAACAAAGGAAGGGTCGCATGGGTGTGGGTTCAAAATTGTTATTGCCTTTAGCTCAGGCATACAAGTGGGAGAAGGCAAAAGCCGACGAATTGTATCTGACGCAGCCGATGGGCAATGGTCTGGTTCAGGAATACACATGGAACCGGGC
>DAITOW010000286.1:0-3923 GCA_036833965.1 Oleiphilaceae bacterium | reverse complement strand
TTCAGTAACAGGAGCAGAAACAAAGCCCGGCCTGATATTCAGGTCGGGCTTTTTCGCAAGAGCGCAAAGTGAGAAACCTTTCGTTCGGATTCAAGCATCCACCCACCAGCAAGCCAACTGATTGCCGGTGACTGTCGATATGTCTATGCCCCACACATCTCATGCATGAGTGAATCGTAAGGCAAACACCCTCACTTCATTCCGAGCGTGCGTAGCGGCGTATAGCGGGCAGCGCTTTTAGAAGTGAACCGCTAACGATGGCAGGGCTCAACTGATTAAGCAGTACAAACAGTTTTTCGGGCCAGCCGAGGAACCGGGAAACACTCTGTTTACGCATAAACGCTAACAGTTCTTTTGCTACATATTCCGGAGAATCCATATGCACCTTGAGCTCTGCATTCATTCGAACCACCGCATCATTATTCAAATCCGTTCTAGTCGCTCTTGGTGCGAAGTATCTGACCCGAATGTTGGTATCTGCGTATTCTCTCGAAAGCGCTTCCGAAGCACCACGCAAGGCAAACTTGCTAGCCGAGTATGCGGTAAAGCCGGGGTAAGCAATGCTGCCAAAGGTTGAGCCTATGTTGATCACCTGAGACTTCAATCCCGTGCTCTCGAAATAAGCCAAGACCTGTTTGGTAAGAAGCATCGGAGCAACAGCGTTCGTGGCGATCAACTGAGCTATCATTTCCTCTGACTGATCCTGGAACATACTGAAATCATTCATGCCGGCATTGTTAATCAAAATATCAACGTGGACAGGCAAGCTTTGAAGATCTTCAATCAAACAGTCACGACTTTCCTTACTGGTGATGTCGAGAACAGACTTAAATATAACAGCCTTAGGGTATTCAACGAGTAAGTCCTTTTCTAGCTGCGACAACTTATCTGCACTGCGACCTGTCAACACAAGTGTGTGTCCCTCAGCGCAAAGAGCTTTGCTAATTGCCTGACCTATTCCACCAGTTGCGCCAGTTAAAAGTACTGTGTGTTTCATGACTACTTCTCCCAATTACATCGACGTTAATCGATGGTTCAAACCCATACCGATATAGAGCTTGCGCTCAGACAAGGGCACGGTTATCTCTCTACGCCCGTGCATCACCCGCTTGTTATCAATGACCACGACATCCCCATCCTGCCATTGAACCTCTTGGGTAAATTCTTCGGCCAATGCCTCGAGCTCATACTTCATCGACGCAGGCATCTCGGAACCATCGGCAAAGCGATACACCGGTGCCGCGTAGTTGTATGAAGGCCCGAGAATCGCATTCGCAAAAGAAGGTAAGCCGGCAAAGTTGTCGTTACGAATTGGAGCGAATCTCAATTGATACTGAATTCCGCCATCTGCTAGGGGTTCAAACCTCTGGTTCGGCACCACAGAACAGAAACGCTCCAGATCTTGCAGCGTCACTGCTTCCCAATCTTCAATTTTTAAAGCCGTTGCAACATATCTCTTCCACATTTGATCGGGAAGAAAGCGACTCACGGTCATCTCATTTGAGAACAACTCGCGCTGGGATTGACTCAAGGCCTGATATACCGCGTGCCCATCACATATGGTTGTTTGCGAGCCTTTCGTTGCACTCAAGGCACTGTAAAAAGCCACAATATCCGGCGGCATTGGTGTATTGCCATTCTCGATATGAAGCCCCACTGGCGCCGTTCCTGCATCCACAACTTGCGCATCCTTCGATGCAAAATCTCTCGCGGGATCAAAGGTCAGGTCACCGCAGAGCGAGTGCATCAACTCACTAAAACTGTACACATCAAAGTCATAGCCCCGTAACAAGACCCAACCTTGTGTAGAGAACGATTCCTGGATCAGATCCAAGGGCAAGAACAGTTTCTGAGATTCAATAGGGTTCATGCGGCGTCCTCCTCATGATCGATAAACTCAAAATACATCTCGTAAATAGCAGAGCGCTGAAGCTTGCCGTTATTGGTCAGGGTGCCATCTTCGCAACTAAACGCCCGGTCAGTGATAAGCCAACGCTCAATCTGGGCATAATCAGGAAGTGTTTGATTGATCTCATCAATTCTTCGCTTGAGTGCGTCCGTTTCGACCGAAGTATCCGTATAAATCACAGCTGAGAGATGGGCTTTCGCCTCCCCAAACACCGCTATTTGTTGAATTAGAGGATCCGCCAAAAAAGTAGATTCAACCCATTCGGGTGAAATGTTTCGTCCAAAACTGCTGACGATGACATTCTTAATACGCCCTGTAATGTGCAAGAATCCATCCTCGTCCAAGTACCCAACATCTCCGGTGTTGATCAGAGTATTAGTGCGCTCGTTGTTTAAATAGCCTGACATAGCTGACCCGCTTACGAGCACCTCCCCCCGATCACTGATCGAAACCTCAACGTGCGATAGAGGGCGCCCTACAGTCCCGATCTTCGTCGACTTCGGAGTATTCAGGCAGACCACAGAACCGCATTCCGTGAGCCCATAACCCTCATGAATCGGCAAACCCAATTCGTCCGCCTTATGGATCGTGTCTGTCGACACTTTGCCTCCACCAACCGCCAGAAACTTTAGCGACTGCAGCGAGTTAACATCTCCATGTTCAACAATTGCTTTGAGCATCTGCGGCAACAGGATTGCACTTTCGATGTGATGATCTCGTACGGTCCTGCAGAAAACTTCCGCGTCAAAAAAATGATTGGAAATAAGTCCAAAGCGCTTTGGTGAACCAACGACAATTGAACGCCCTTCAAACAGGGGTAGATAAATGCCAGCTATGTTTTCGAGCAAGGTTGCAAATGGCAACAAACACAAGTGCCGCTGTAACTTCTCTGCACGCAAAGCTTGATGTAACGCCTTGGTTGTGCCAATGATTGTGTCACGGCTCAAGCATGAACCTTTTGGGGTCCCTGTGCTGCCTGAGGTATAGGTAATTTTGTCAAAATCCGCAACGGCAGTGGGCGCTGGATTTGTCAGGATCAGATACTCTCCAGCCACGACCTGAGATGCATTGCTTTCGCCCGCCCAGGTTGTGCAAAAACCTTCTCCCGAACCAACCGAGAAAATCGCGTCGCAGGCGCTGTCTGACAACAAATGTTCTGTTTGCTTGTCTTTAAAAAACGGAGGGATTGGTACCGTTGCAATGCCCGCCTTCATCGCCGCCAAATCAGCGACGATCCAGGCAAGTTGGTTATCACCCTGCAAAGCCAAACGACGGATATTGAGCCGCTTCATCTCCTCTTCCATCGCCAGGATAAGCCGATTCAATTTACCGTAAGAGGTAATGACAGGCGTTGTCTCGTCACTTGTCTCGCCAATAGTAAGAACCGCTTCTGCGAAAGGTTGAGCAGCAGCAAAGTAGTGAATATGTTGCAGTAATTCATTCATTAGACCAGCCCCTGATATCGAAATTTTTTGCTCACTTGTAACAAAGCATCGGCAATATTTACTGCCAATACACAGGGGTTGTGCTTGTAGTACGTTCCCCATTGATGCTTGCTATCACCAAGGCGATCAGGGTCGGCACTCGCTATCTGGGAGTAAGCTATTCCGGATCTATGCAACAAGGCACGCACCGCAGAAGTACCAGTGCAGACCGCCCACTCAACGCCAATCTCTGCAAAGTAGCAAACGAGAAATGCGATCAGCTTACGACCGCCTCCTGCGCTGCTTGCAGCAAGGTTACCGACCTCGGTAATGTGATCACGGGCCACTCGCTTACCAGCCAAGTTGCTTACAAGGTCATCTATTGGCAAGTCCAGATATTGCTCCAGAAAAATATCTTCAGCGCCTACATGCTTAATCCCAACAGCTGCGCTTGGCTGATGAAAGCGATCGGTCAGTGCAAATAACTCCGGAAGAAAACTGGTCAACCTTGCATGGTGCATCTGCCAAAACTGATTACGAATCAAATGTTCTGTATTTGATTGAAATGCCGGATTTACAGACGATGGAAC